>JAUYFR010000165.1 GCA_030690855.1 Gallionellaceae bacterium | reverse complement strand
GAATATGACTCGTTCTGATCTTATTGCAAAGTTGGCCGAGCGCTATACTCAGTTGCAGAGTAAAGATGCGGAGCTTGCTGTCAAAGTTATTTTAGACAGCATGTCTTCGGTCTTGTCTCGCGGCGGGCGCATTGAGATTCGCGGATTTGGCAGTTTTGCTTTGAACTATCGTCCACCTCGTCTTGGGCGCAATCCCAAGTCGGGCGACAAAGTTCAAGTACCTGCTAAATATGTACCGCATTTCAAAGCAGGAAAAGAGTTGCGTGAGCGAGTAGATTTTCCGGTTTCCTAATACGATGCTGGATTAAAAAGAGTGGCGGCCTATCGCAAGATGTGCCGCCATTTTTTTATAGGTTCATGTTATCGTTGCTCCCATTGAATAAGGCTAATAAAAGATGCGATACATTGTTTGGCCATTGCGCGCATTTCTCTTTTTGTTACTACTTGGCTTCGCTATCAAAAATGATCAACCAGTCGTGTTGAAATACTTTTTTGGCTATGAATGGCAAACCTCGTTAGTCGTCATTTTGTTGTGCTTCTTTACGGCTGGGGTATTGATTGGTGTCTTGGCGATGCTCACAACTATGTTTCGTCAGCGGCGTGAAATGGCCGCACTGAAGCGTGAAATTTCTCTCAAAAATAAACTTGCTGGACTTGGTGATTGATAACGCCAAGCCAATTAACTTGAACCTTGTCAGTTATGGAATTTGAACCCTGGATGTTGTTGGTATTTCCGCTGTTTTTCGGCATGGGATGGCTCGCTGCGCGCATTGATATTAAAGAGCTGCTGACTGAATCAAGCACTCTGCCACGTTCCTATTTTCAGGGATTAAATTTCCTGCTTAATGAGCAGCAAGATGAGGCAATCGAAGCCTTTATCGAAGTTGTTAAAGTTGATCCGCAGACAATTGAATTGCACTTTGCCTTGGGTAGTTTATTCCGTCGCCGAGGTGAGGTCGATCGCGCAATCCGTATGCACCTTAATTTGGTCGAGCGAGGCGATCTGGAAGAAGGGAAGCAGCAACAGGCCTTGTTCGAACTTGCTCAAGACTATCTAAAGGCTGGCATATTTGATCGGGCAGAAACAATTTTTACGGATTTGGAAGGCACGTCCTATGAAAAATCTGCGCTGGATTTTTTATTAGAAATCTATCAAAAAGAAAAAGACTGGTTGCGGGCCATTGATATTAGCCAGCGCTTGACTGCCTTGACAGGCATTCCGCACAGTAAAGAGGCCGCTTTCTTTTATTGCGAAATGGCCGCGTTAGAGCTTGCTAAAAAGCAAATAGATGCGGCGACTGTACACCTTGAACAAGCGCTTAACGTTAATCCGCAAGGCGTGCGTGCAACCATGATGCTTGGTGATCTAGCAATGGCAGCAGGAAATTCTCAGCGCGCTCTTGATCTATGGAAACGCATTGAGCAGCAGGATGTGCAGTATTTGCCGTTAGTGGCGGAACGTGTATTGCAAGCCTACCGTCAGCTCGGTGCGGAAGGCGAGGGAATTGCTTTGCTGGAAAAATATCTGGCGAAAGATCCTTCACTCGACATGATGAACGTGCTGTTTGGCGCTGTATTGCAGCGTGATGGTGCAGAGGCGGCTTACAAACTTGTGCGCAACGAATTAAGACGCCACCCCACTTTATTGGGGCTGGATAAATTATTAGAGGCAACGCTACTTGATGTAAAAATGGAGCGCCGCGCTGACATTGAACTCGTCAAAAATTTAGTTTATCAGCGTACCCGCACGCTATCGATGTATCGTTGCAAGCGTTGCGGCTTTAAAGCGCGTCAGTTTTATTGGCATTGCCCGGCTTGCTATGGGTGGGAAACATATTCGCCACGACGCACTGAAGAGCTAGGTGGACAGATATGAGCGATCCTAAAATTATTGTCGCACTTGATTATGCCGACGCGGCATCAGCCTTGGCGTTGGTTGATCGCCTTGATCCTTCGCTATGTCGCCTTAAAGTGGGTAAAGAATTATTCACTATTGCAGGGCCACAATTGGTCGAGCAAATTATTAAGCGCGGCTTCGATGTTTTTCTCGACCTTAAATTTCACGACATTCCTAACACCACCGCACAAGCCTGCAAGGCCGCCGCCACAATGGGTGTGTGGATGGTTAACGTGCATGCACTCGGTGGTCGCCGCATGATGGAGACCGCGCGTGAGGCTTTGTCTAATTTAGCTCAGCCCCCAAAGTTGATAGCGGTGACGGTGCTGACCAGCATGGCGCAGGCTGACTTAACGGAGCTAGGCATAAACGTAACACCAGCAGAGCAAGTTTTACGTTTGGCAACCCTCGCGCAATCCAGTGGGCTAGATGGCGTAGTGTGCTCTGCGCAAGAAGCCTCGCTACTACGTGCGCAATTAGGTAAAGCGTTTGATTTAGTGACGCCAGGTATTCGTCCGGCCGATGCTTCTGCGGATGACCAATCGCGCATCATGACGCCACGAGCTGCGCTGGAAAATGGTTCAAGTTACTTGGTGATAGGTCGCCCCATCACCAAGGCAGCCGACCCGTTGCAAGCCTTACAAAAA
>JAUYFR010000164.1 GCA_030690855.1 Gallionellaceae bacterium | reverse complement strand
ACACGTTACATTTCACTTTGCGTGCAGATAGTGAAGTGCGTCGAGTGAATGCGCTTGAAGGTGTACCCGCTGAGCAAGATCTGTGTGTGCGTGCTGCACGCCTATTGCAACAAGAAACAGGTTGCACTCAAGGCGTAGATATTGAATTAGAGAAACGCATTCCGCTGGGCGGCGGCTTGGGCGGCGGGAGCTCTGATGCGGCGACCACTTTGCTGGCTTTGAACCGTTTGTGGAATTTAGGATTGTCGCGAGAGCGCTTGATGCAACTTGGTCTAAGTTTAGGTGCCGACGTGCCTGTGTTTGTATTTGGAAGCAATGCCTTTGCTGAAGGGGTGGGCGAGCGCCTACAGGCGTATGAATTGCCTGAAACTTGCTACGTTGTGCTAACGCCTCCGGTGCATGTTCCGACGCCACAGATTTTCACTCACCCGGAATTGACACGAAATACGATTTCCATCACAATTCGCGCCCTTCCGATTGGGCGGGATTTTCACGTAGGGCAATTTGGCAACGATTTACAGCCAATCGCGTGTAAATTGTACCCAGTAATTGAGCAGTATTTGGCTTGGCTTGAGCAGTATTCGCCAGCCTTAATGACTGGTTCTGGCGCTTGCATATTTGCAGAATTCGCCACGGAAGCAGAAGCAAAAGCTGTATTGCAGAAGTTGCCTCAGAATATGCGCGGATTTGTCGCGCGAGGTTTGCAAGAACATCCACTGCGGGATTTTGCCGCATAAGGTTTCTTGGGGAGTCGCCAAGTGGTAAGGCACCGGATTTTGATTCCGGCATTCGTAGGTTCGATCCCTACCTCCCCAGCCACATTGCATGGGCGCTTGCGCCCATTAATCTTTTAAGGGGTTCAACGTGTCTCACGACAATTTGATGGTATTCACCGGCAATGCCAACCCTAAGCTCGCCGAAAAAGTGGCGAAGCATCTTGATATTCACCTAGGCCGTGCCACCGTCAGTAAGTTCTCCGACGGCGAAGTGATGGTCGAAATTCTCGAACATGTGCGCGGCAGAGACGTCTTCGTTCTGCAATCAACCTGTGTCCCGACAAACGATAGCCTGATGGAAGTGATGGTCATGGTGGACGCGCTAAAGCGTGCCTCTGCCGGACGCATTACCGCAGCGATGCCCTATTTTGGTTATGCGCGCCAAGATCGTCGCCCACGTTCAGCACGAGTAGCGATCACTGCCAAAGTGGTAGCAGACATGCTCGTTGGCGTTGGCGTTGATCGCTTGCTGACGATGGATTTGCACTCCGATCAGATTCAAGGTTTCTTTTCGATTCCAGTCGATAACATCTACTCTTCGCCGATTTTACTGTCTGACGTGTGGAAGCAAAACTATCAAGACTTAATCGTAGTGTCACCAGACGTGGGCGGTGTGGTGCGCGCGCGCGCCTTGGCGAAACGCCTAGAGTCTGATTTGGCGATTATCGACAAGCGTCGCCCTAAGCCAAACGTGGCTAAAGTGATGAATATCATTGGTGATGTGGCCGACCGTACCTGCATCATCATGGACGACATGGTGGATACCGCGAATACCTTGTGCGAAGCAGCCAATGCGCTCAAAGAAAAAGGCGCGAAGAAAGTTATTGCGTACTGTACCCACCCAGTGTTGTCAGGCCCCGCAATTGAGCGTATTGAAAAGTCAGCGATTGATGAATTGGTGGTGACGGATACCATTCCGTTGCGTGAAGATGCTCGTAACTGCAAGCGCATTCGCCAGCTCAGCGTGGCGGAATTAATGGCCGAAACCATGCGTCGTATCAATGCAGAGGAGTCCGTCAGCTCACTGTTTATGGAATAGCTTTTGCGATGACTATGTTGGTCATCGCGCAACCCGAAATCTTCTGGTCGCGGAAGATTTCACTTGAAGTGGAGAAGTAAAATGGCAATTGAAATCGCAGCAATATCACGCAAAGCGCAAGGAACGGGTGCGAGCCGCCGTCTGCGTAAAGCGAATCGTGTTCCTGGTGTCGTTTATGGCTACGGAGATGCAACCTCTATTGATTTAGATCACAACACCCTTTACCACGCATTGCGCAACGAAGCATTTCACGCTTCTGTGCTTTCGTTGGAACTGGATGGTAAAAAGGAAGCCGTGCTACTGCGCGACTTCCACATGCACCCTTTCCGTCAGCAAGTTTTGCATATCGACTTTCAGCGCGTTGATGCAAAGAAAAAGATTCACATGAAAGTGCCATTGCATTTCATCAATGCGGACATTGCACCAGGCGTGAAAACAGGTGGCGGTATTATCAGTCACGTGTTGAACGAACTGGCTATCGCGTGTTTGCCGGCTGATTTGCCAAAAGCAATTGAGGTTGATTTGGCTACGCTGAATTTGGGTCACTCAATTCACGTATCTGACGTTACATTGCCGAAGGGTGTTGAAATTGCTGGTCACCACCATGCATCTGACGCAGTTGCTACTGTACAAGTGCCGCGTGGCCATGTTGAAGCGGTTGCTACTGCTGCCGTAGAAGCTGCACCTGCTGATGCTAAAGCTGCAGAAGCAAAGCCAGCTGCAAAAAAATAATCGTCGCTTAGGCGCCGTGATTTTGGAAAGCTCGTCATGCCCAATAGAAGCATGACGAGTTTTTTTCATCTTGAGAGCTGCTCGTGAGTGAAATAAAGCTGATTGTTGGTTTGGGCAATCCCGGTCGCGAATATGAAGCGACTCGCCATAACGCCGGTTTTTGGTGGGTTGATGAGTTTGCGTCAAAGTATGGGGCGAGCTTTAAGTCGGATGCAAAATTTCATGGATTGATCGCTCGTGCTTCGTTGCATGGTCAGGACGTCTATTTGTTGAAGCCGCAAACCTTCATGAATGTGAGTGGCCGTGCCGTTGGTGCGGTGGCGCAGTTTTATAAGATAGAAGTAGCGCAGATTTTAGTAGTGCATGACGAGCTTGATTTGCCACCGGGCAGCGCCAAGTTAAAACTAGGCGGCGGCCACGGTGGGCACAATGGATTAAAAGACATCATTGCGCATTTGGGAACCAAAGATTTTTGGCGTTTACGCCTTGGCGTAGGGCATCCAGGTGATCGTGCCGAAGTAGTAAACTTCGTACTCAATGCACCGCGAAAAGAAGAGCAGGTTTTAATTGAAGAGGCGATGGCGCGTGCGCAAGAAATCGCGCCGCACTTGTTAGAGGGTACACTCGAAGCGGCGATGCGTAAGTTGCATAGCTAAATAGTTTCAGCCACGGATGAACATAGATTTACACGGATTGTGAGTGTCGATTTCATTCGATTTTATCAGTGCATATCAGTGCATATCAGTGGCTAAATTTGATTTTAAGGACTAAACATGAGTTTGAAATGCGGTATCGTCGGTCTCCCTAACGTAGGTAAATCCACGCTGTTTAATGCGCTCACCAAAGCGGGTATTGCCGCAGAAAATTATCCTTTTTGCACAATTGAGCCGAATGTAGGCATCGTTGAAGTGCCCGATCCTCGCATGGCCGCACTTGCAAAAATTGTTAACCCGCAGCGCATGCAGCCGGCGATTGTTGAGTTCGTGGATATCGCAGGATTGGTGGCAGGTGCCTCGAAAGGTGAGGGTTTAGGCAATCAGTTTCTCGCTAACATTCGTGAGATCGATGCGATTGTGAACGTGGTGCGCTGCTTTGATGATGAGAACGTGGTGCACGTAGCGGGCCGCGTTGATCCTATTTCAGACATCGAAGTTATTCTGACTGAACTTGCATTAGCCGATATGGCCGTTGTTGAGCGTACCCTTCACCGCGATAGTAAAAAAGCAAAATCAGGTGACAAGGATGCAATTAAACTGGTCGCTATATTAGAAAAGCTGTTGCCGCATCTAAATGAAGGCAAGCCTGCACGAACGCTCAACCTAAGCGCGGAAGATCAATTGAGCATTAAGCCTTTGTGTCTACTTACTATTAAGCCTGCAATGTATGTCGGCAACGTGATGGAAGACGGCTTTGAAAACAATCCGCATCTCGACAAACTACGCGAACATGCTGCGAAAGAAGGCGCGCCAGTTGTTGCACTCTGCGCGAAGATTGAAGCAGAGCTGGCTGACTTAGAAGATGCTGACAAACTGGAGTTTCTCGCAGATTTAGGACTAGACGAGCCAGGTCTGAATCGTTTGATTCGTACAGGGTACGATTTGCTTGGTTTGCAAACTTATTTTACCGCCGGTGTAAAAGAAGTACGTGCCTGGACTATTCACAAAAACGACACCGCGCCGCAAGCAGCAGGTGTGATTCATACTGACTTTGAAAAAGGTTTCATTCGTGCGCAGACGATTTCGTATGTTGATTTCATTGCCTGTGGTGGTGAAGCGGGCGCAAAAGAAAAAGGCAAGATGCGGGTGGAAGGAAAAGAATACGTCGTGCAGGATGGCGATGTGATGAACTTCTTATTCAATGTGTAACGTTTGATTCCAATCGAGCCGTTCGCGGGGATTTATATAACTATTTGTTTATATTGAGTTATATGTATTTTCCTGGATCAGGTCAGTCGGCATTGTGCTGGTTGTGGTCCTGATGTTTTTCCAGTGCGATCTTCTCAATAACGAAGCAACTTGCTAGCACCATCAGCAAGCTTGCGACGCCGGTGAATATTTGCGATGAGCCACCGCCTAAAAATGCGCCAGCATAAGCCGAGTAAGAGAAGAACATAATTCCGACAGTCAGCGCCAATGCCGCCAAGGTTTTGACCACGCGGGCTGTATGTATGTCGATGGTTATCGAATCTGTAGTCATCATTCCCTCCTGATTACTCACCATTTAACTCTGCCAAAATATCGCCTTTGAGCTCAGCGAGTTCTGTCGTTGTCATTTCAAAGTGCTTGAGTACATCTCGCTCGAATTGTGGCCACTCTTTGTTCTGGGTGTAGAAATGTTCGTCAGTGATGTATTCCGCCATATGTACGACACCGATTAAGTTAAGCACGTCATTACTGATCGAGCCGTCAT
>JAUYFR010000185.1 GCA_030690855.1 Gallionellaceae bacterium | reverse complement strand
ACCGAAAAACCTGCCATTACTCATGACACCAAGACGGCAGGCAAGGAGGGAAATCCTCGAAAAACGGGTATCCAGGGCTTAACTTAGTGCCATGAGACCCTGACCCCTTTGATTTGTGTAATTCAACCAGTTTCTAACTAGGATTACTCATGGATGCAAGACCCATTTCTGTTTGCAAGCTATTTGAGGATGAGGGCTGCTACCTTATCCCGATTTTCCAACGGGGATACGTATGGGAGCGAAAATCCCAATGGCAGCCGTTATGGGCAGATATATGCGCACAGGTTGAACGCGATCAGAACGCCCAACGCCACGCTCCACGCAACCCAAGATGCCAGCATTTTCTTGGCGCCGTTGTAATTAATGCCCATGAGGCGCGGACGGGTCAGGCTAATCGTTTTGAGGTGATTGATGGCCAACAGCGCATCACCACGCTTTACCTACTACTAGCCGCACTCCGCGATGTTGCAGACCACAAGAAGGTGGTTATTCGCGATACCCGAGATGATGATATTGTCGGCATGCTCACGACACGTCGCAGAAATGTCGATGCAAAATATGATCGGAAGCTGGTTCCTACAGCAGCTTTTCTCCCACAATTAAATGAGATAATGGCGGCCAATAATCCATTGCTGGCTCTCCGGCAGCGCTATCCTTTGCTGCGTAGTAATAGCCAAGACCCTTATAAAGCAGGTTCAATGGCTGCCTGTTATCTCTATTTTGCGTCGAAGTTTGAAAAATTCTTTGATGGCATTATTGTCGATGCAGATGAGGAAACAGAAATAGAAGGCCTCACGGGTATGACCCCAGGCCAACGCTTTTACATCTTAAAGGATTCCATATTTGCAGGTTTGCATCTGGTTGCCCTTCATCTAGGTTTGAATGATGACCCACAGTCCATCTTCGAATCTCTGAATGCTAGGGGCATTCCGCTCACGCCAGCAGACCTAATCCGTAATCACGTTTTTCTCTCGGGCCTTAATGCTGAAGAAGAGCCGAACCAAGAGGACCTTTACAACACATACTGGCGGCAATTCGACGCGGCAACGAACGAAGCTTCACCGTGGCGCAGACCGGAAAAACTTGGACGTATTCAGATGACACTACTCGACCTGTACTGCTTCCACTTTGTGGTCGCAGTCCGTGGCGAATCTATTCCGCTCAAGCACCTTTACCCGCAATTCCGCGATTGGTGGAACGATAGTTCCCAAGAACGTGGATTTGAAACAACTATCCGCGATTTTACGGATACTGCTGAGCGGTATCTCGCGCTTTTCAATGCAGCCCAAGATAATGATGATCCAGTAATGCGACTGGCCGTGCTCCTGCGCGACCTTGATCTAACCGTCGCAATGCCAGTAGCACTGGCTTTAGAAAGGCAGCGCGAGAAACTCGGCAATGACCTTGCTTCTATTTGCACTAATATCTCCTCCTACGTTGTTCGGCGCTTGTTCACTGGTGTCCAGTCGCAAGGTTTTAATAACATCATTCCGTTGATTATAGAATCAGTAAATAAAGGTGGCCTCGACGCACTCCGTGAGCGCATGTTAAAGTGGCAGGGGCGTACGATGGCGTGGATTAAAAACGATGATTTTGAGCGGGATTGGTTATCTGATCCAACATACAAGACACTTGGCCCGAAACGTACGAATGTGATCCTTAGGTTGCTTGACCAAGCGATGCGAAATGAACGCAATGAACGGATGCTGTTTAAGCAAAACCTCAGTGTCGAGCACATACTCCCTCAGAAATGGACCCCAGACAACTATCCGTTTATGTCTGGCAATGATTCATTGCAACAGGATGTTTACCGAAATCAGTATCTTCATAACATCGGAAACTTGACCCTACTGACTCAATCACTTAATTCATCAGTTAGTAACGGGCCATTTGTTTGGAAGAGGTCTTTGATTGCGCAACAAAGCTCTCTTCGGCTTAATGCTTATTTTCAGTCCCCGCCAGACGGGCTAAATATCTGGGATGAAAATTCCATCAAACGCCGTGCGGAAGGGTTGCTTGAGATTGGCCTTCGTCTCTGGCCTAGACCTGAGTAAATCCGATGAACATTAATAGAAACAAAGAATAAGGAGTCGGGGTCTGATTGCTTGATGTGTTTATTTTCTCACGATTAGACCTTTTATACGAATTTCATTGATGTTTTTTGTTAAATTACGGAGAAAAATATGGCACGCCAAAACACAGAAGATTATGCTGGTAATTACAGAATTAAAAACACACCGTCAAGACTGGTAAGGCACAACGAAATCACTTGGAAAAAGATTGAAGTCGTCATTAATACCAAAGGTGGAAGGGCTAGTTTTGATGAATTGTGCTTTGCATCAAAGGATCATCAGCACGGATCAAAAACAGCCAACTATCCTTATCAATTTGTAACATACTGCATAAGAAGTGGTGTAATCGTTTAGCCCCCCCCTGAATATTTCCCCAAAAGTCATGCACAATCTGAAGCCTACACGCGCAACCTCACCCGGAATCTGAACTTAGCACGGCATGCCCAAACTCAGCGATCACGACCTCAAGCAAATGGATGCGG
>JAUYFR010000182.1 GCA_030690855.1 Gallionellaceae bacterium | reverse complement strand
CTGTGGCATCGCTTCAATTTGCTGCTTCATGTATTGCGCCAAAGCACAGGTGTTGGCGATGCTCGCGCCCAACCTTTCTGCGCCGTAAGTTTTGAGGGTGAACCACGTTTTGAGGGCGCGAAAACTCCGCGACAAATCAGGGCCAAAATCGCAGGGCCAAGGTGACCCCGCTGCCATGCCGCGCGAATCACGCTTCAAATAGGCAGCTGGCGCAGCAAAGGTGTCGTGGTGCAATTCGCCATCACGCACCAAAATAAATCCCGCGTCGTAAGGCACTTGTCCCCATTTATGAAAATCGAAAGCAATGGAATCTGCGCGCTCAATCCCATTGAGCATTGGCGCGAGTTGTGGCGACAACATCGCCAATGCACCATAAGCGCCGTCAATATGAAACCAAATCTCTTCGCGCTGAGCAATCTCCGCCAGCGCACTTAAATCATCAACTGCGCCCACATCAACCGAGCCTGCGGTGCCTGCAATAAAAAATGGCGTGAAGCCCGCTAAACGATCCGCCGTAATGGCGTGCTGCAATGCCACCAAATCAACCTCATGTCTTTGATTTATTTGAATAATTCTTAAATTGTTAATGCCAACACCCGCCAAATCCATCGCTTGTGCAACGCAACCATGCGCACCAGCCGAAGTGTAGGCGGTCAATTTGAGAGGGCTTGCCGCCATGCCTGTTTTGCGCACATCCACGCCGAGAAATTTAATGCGCGCTACCCACACCGCGATTAAATTCGCCATTGAAGTGCCGGTTACGAATAAGCCACTGGCACTCTCAGGAAAAGAAAAGAGCTCGCGCACCCATTGCAACACTTGGCGCTCAACCTCAATCGGCATTTGATCGCGCCCACCTAAATTCGCATTTAATCCGGCCGCCAACATCTCGGCTAACATGCCCACCGGCGTGCCGCCTCCTTGCACCCACCCCATAAAACCGGGATGTGCATTACCCAAGGCATAGGGCAAAATTTCTTGCATAAAGGTTTGATGTGCTGCGCTTAAATCGGTGGATTGCTGCGGGAGTGGCTCCAGAAAGTTAGCCCGCACTTCTGCCGGAATAGGCTGCCACACAGGACGGGCGCGAATATGTTCAAGATAGTTGAACATATCATCCAACATCTGATGGCCTTGCGTTCGGAGTGATGTCCAGTCTTCTGGATCAAGCGTTGCTGGCTGTTTCATTAAAAGTAAAAACCTTGACTTGCCACAGATTGACACGGATAGGCACGGACGAAAACAACACGAAAAGCTAGATAAAAAAGAACACCCTTTGATGGGCCAAGGGTGAGAGATTGGTTTAATCCAGAATACTCATTGGGCGCTAACCCCTCCCAACCTCCCCTTGTCAGGGGAGGAGCAGGTTTGGCTCTCCCCCTGACAAGGGGGAGCTGGAGGGGGTTAGGTTCTAATGGATTATTTGGATTTAATTCGTGTTTATCTGCGTTCATCCGTGGCTGAAAGATTTTCAACTAAACTTGCATGTTCATGATGTCATTATAAGCCGCCACCACTTTGTTTCGCACCTGTATCGTGGTTTGAAATTGTATGTTGGCTTTTTGCATGGAGATCATTGTATCGCTTAAGCTGACCTTATCATCGCCAAGGACGAAGGCTTTTTGCATTTCTACCGCATTATTTTGTGCCTGTGCCACGCCATCTAATTGCGACTTCAACACGTTGGCGAAATCAACACTGCTGCTAGATGTCGGGGCAGAAACAGGGGCGCCGCCCTGCGCTGCGGCCATCGCCGCGCGCATCTGCGCGAGTAAACTATCGACATTCGAAACGTTCATGATCAATCTCCTTAAAGCGGCACCAATGGAGCGCACAATATCACCCGAGCATCTTCATTAACTGAAGAAAAGCGCTAGAATCCCCCCGCTTTTCGACATACTAAACTTGCAACAGGTGGCGATAATAGGCAGCGTGAGGTAAGGCACTTGTTCCCTTGGTAAATAACATGACCGATACACCCGACAATCTGATGACCACCCCAGCCAAACCGGTTTCGGCCTTTGCGCGCCTCTGGCAGGAGATGAGCCCCCAACAATTGATGGGCGTTGGAGTGGCCGTTGCCGCCGCAGTCGCCTTGCTGGTCGGCCTGTTTATGTGGGGTCAGACTCCTGACTACCGCGTGCTTTATTCCAACTTATCAGACCAAGATGGCGGTGCCATCATTGAGTCATTGCAGCAACAAAATATCCCTTACAAGTTTGCCGAAGGCGGTGGTGCGCTACTCGTGCCCGCCAACCTCGTGCATGAAACCCGTCTGCGTATGGCCTCTCAAGGCTTGCCTAAAGGCGGCACTGCTGGCTTCGAAATCATGGAAGCGCAAAAATTCGGCACGAGCCAATTTCTTGAGCAAGTAAACTATCAGCGCTCACTAGAGGGCGAGCTCTCCCGCTCGATGCAAACTTTGGGCGCCGTACAAAACGCTCGCGTGCATCTAGCCATTCCTAAACCCACTGTATTCGTTAAAGAGCAACAAAAGCCGAGCGCCTCCGTCGTTCTCGCACTACGCCCAGGTCGCACCTTAGATCCAGGTCAAGTTAATGGCATCATTCATCTAGTCTCCAGCAGCATCCCTAATATGCCGGCAACCAGCGTGACTGTGCTCGACCAAAGCGGCAATTTACTCAGCGCTAACCGCGAAGGTGCAGACCAGACAATGGATGCAACGCAACTTAAATATGTGCGTGAAATTGAGCAAGATTACATCAAGCGTATTGAAGCGATTTTGATCCCGATTGCTGGGCAGCAAAACGTTAAAGCACAGGTCACGGCCAGCATCGACTTCTCACAGGTCGAACAAACCGCCGAAACCTACAAGCCGAATCAGCGTCCTAACACCGCAGCGGTGCGCAGTACACAAACGATGGAAGCGCAAAACGGCAACCCCAATGCCGGCGGCGTTCCCGGTGCGTTATCAAATCAGCCCCCTACTGCGGCGACCGCCCCCATTACCAAGCCCACCACGGCTCAGGGAGCTAACGCCCAAGCTGCTGCGGCTGCCGCAACCAATGCAAATTCCAGCACACGTAAAGAAGCAACTTCAAATTACGAAGTGGATCGCACCATTCAGCACACCAAATTACCTGTAGGTAGCATTCGCCGCATGTCGGTCGCCGTGGTGATGAATAACCGTAACGTAACCGACCCAAAGACTGGCAAAGTTTCTTCTAAGCCTTATACCGATGCGGAAAAAGCGCAAATGACCTCTTTGGTTAAAGATGCGATGGGCTTTGATCCTAAACGCGGCGATAGCTTGAATTTACTCAACAGCGCTTTTAACAATGAGCAAGAAGTCATTCCTGAGGTGCCCTTGTGGAAGCAGCCGGAAATGATCGCATTAGCAAAAGAGCTCGGAAAATATTTACTGATTGCCGCTGTCGTTGGATATTTACTGTTCGGGGTGATCCGCCCAACTTTTAGAGATATCGCCGCACAAGCCGCCGCTCGCGCTGAAGCTGAGGCCGCAGCAAAGGCCGCCGCCGCAGAAGCTGCAAAACATGCTCATCATGGCGCAGCACAATACGACGCCCAGCAAGCGGAAAACTCCTATGAAGATAATTTACAGCTTGCCAAAGAACTCACAAAGAGCGACCCAAAAATTGTCGCGTCAGTAGTAAAAGAATGGGTGAATAAAGAATGAGTGATGAAGGCGTAACCAAAAGTGCCATCCTGCTCCTGACCTTAGGTGCAGATGAAGCGGCTGAGGTGATGAAATTTCTTGAGCCTAAAGAGGTGCAGAAAATCAGTACCGCGATGGTGGCACTGAAAAACCTGACGCGCGAAGAAATCGCTTTAGTGTTTGAAGAGTTTCACTCAATTGCCTCGGAGAAAACCACCTTTGGTATGGATTCAGATGCCTATATTCGAGACATGCTGAAGAAAGCGTTAGGAGATGACAAAGCTGCCGGCCTCATTGATCGTATTCTGCACAACAGCGACACCAGTGGTATTGATAGTTTGAAATGGATGGAACCCTCCTCCATTGCCGATTTAGTTGCTAACGAGCATCCGCAGATCATCGCCACCA
>JAUYFR010000162.1 GCA_030690855.1 Gallionellaceae bacterium | reverse complement strand
TTATCCACAGCGGTATAGGCAGCCGGATTCACAATGATAGCCGGCTGAATTTCACGCACTTTGCGGCGAATGGCATCAGCATCTGCCAAATTTAATTCGCTTGAATCAAGTGCAATCACTTGCCCCAAGGAAGCAAGCGTGCGCTGCAACTCCCAGCCCACTTGGCCATTTTTTCCAGTGAGTAAAATTTTTCTCACGCAAACACCTCGGCACTGCGAAACGGCGTACCCGCTTTGTCTTTGCCAGAGAGCAATGGCTCAGCCCCTTTCAATTGCCAATCGATGGCTAACTCGACATCGTTCCACAAGATGGCGCGCTCAAATTCAGGCGCGTAATAATCGGTGGTCTTGTAGAGAAACTCTGCTGTTTCGCTCAACACCACAAAGCCATGTGCGAAACCGGGAGGAATCCACAACATACGTTTATTTTCTGCTGACAAGTTCACGCCGATCGACTGCCCAAAGGTGGGTGAACTTTTACGAATATCCACCGCCACATCCCACACTTCACCCGCTACCGCACGCACTAACTTTCCTTGTGCTTGCTGAATTTGATAATGCAGACCGCGCAACACATGGCGCGCAGATTTTGAATGATTGTCTTGCACGAATTCTGCTTCAATACCCGTGCTTTGAGCAAACTGGCGCTTATTAAAACTCTCGTAAAAAAAACCTCGATCATCGCCAAATACCTTAGGCTCGATGATCAACACATCAGGAATCGAAGTGGGAATGACTTTCATTTAAAACGCCTTGTCGGTGAGCAAACTCAACAAGTAACGACCATAGGCATTCTTCGCCAAGGGTTGTGCTAACTTTTCTACTTGCTCCGCCGTGATGTAACCTTTGCGATAGGCAATTTCTTCTGGGCAGGCAATCTTGAGTCCTTGACGTTTTTCTAAGGTCTGCACAAAGGAGCCCGCTTCTAGCAAAGACTCATGCGTGCCAGTATCGAGCCACGCGTAACCACGGCCCATTACCTGTACATCTAAATCGCCACGCTCTAGGTAAATCTGATTCACCGTAGTGATCTCTAATTCACCGCGTGCAGACGGCTTAATGGATTTAGCGATTCCCACCACGTCATTGTCGTAGAAATACAGACCTGTTACCGCATAGTTTGATTTAGGTTTGAGCGGCTTTTCTTCGATACTCAATGCGCGACCGCTGGCATCAAAATCCACCACGCCATAGCGCTCCGGGTCTTGTACGTGATAGGCAAACACCGTGCCGCCTTTTTGTTTAGTCGATGCGGCATTCAACAAGCGATCAAAACCATGCCCGTAGAAAATGTTGTCTCCCAACACTAAGGAGCAGCCCTCATTGCCAATGAACGATTCGCCAATAATAAAGGCTTGCGCCAAACCATCTGGAGAGGGTTGAACTGCATAGGAGAAATTCATTCCCCACTGTCCACCATTGCCCAATAATTGTTTAAACAGCGGGGTGTCTTGTGGCGTGGAGATAATCAGCACATCGCGAATGCCGCTCAACATCAACGTGGTCAGCGGGTGATACACCATCGGCTTGTCGTACACCGGCAATAGCTGCTTGGAGATGGCTTGTGTCACTGGATATAAACGTGTGCCGGAACCACCAGCGAGGATAATGCCTTTCATGCTACTCATGCTGTCCCTCTTTTCGCGTAGTTTTGACTTACCCACTTTTGATAATCGCCGCTGGTCACCCCGCGTACCCAGTCGGAGTTGGTTAAATACCATTCCACTGTTTTACGCAGGCCGGTCTCAAAAGTTTCTTGCGGCTTCCAGCCTAGGTCATTAGCGATCTTGGTCGCATCAATCGCATAACGACGGTCATGGCCGGGACGGTCTTGTACGTAGGTAATCAGTTTGGCGTGTGGCGCATTGTGCGGCAGCATTTCATCAAGAATGGCGCAGATGGACTGCACCACTTCGAGGTTGGTTTTTTCGTTCCAACCGCCGATGTTGTAAGTCTCGCCCAATTTTCCTTTTTCGAGCACCAAGCGCAGCGCCCGAGCATGGTCATCCACATACAACCAATCGCGAATGTTGTCGCCCTTGCCATAAATCGGCAGCGGCTTGCCGTTGACTGCATTCAGAATCACTAGCGGGATGAGTTTTTCTGGGAAATGATAAGGCCCGTAGTTGTTCGAACAATTAGTGGTCACCACGGGCAAACCGTAGGTGTGATGCCATGCGCGCACGAGGTGGTCGCTGGATGCTTTGCTGGCAGAATACGGCGAGTTAGGTTCGTAGGCGGTGTCTTCAGTGAAGAAGCCTGAATCATCTAAACTACCGTACACCTCATCAGTCGAAATATGATGAAAGCGGAAAACTGCTTTGCGTGCTGAATCTAACTCACTCCAATAGCTACGCGCTGCTTCAAGCAGGGTGTAAGTGCCAACAATATTAGTTTGGATGAACGCCGCTGGGCCGGTGATCGAACGATCGACATGCGACTCTGCCGCCAAGTGCATCACTGCGTCAGGTTGATGTTCGCGAAATACCCGCGCCACTTCGGCTGCATCGCAGATATCGACCTGTTCGAATTTATAGCGCAGATTGTCCGAGATAGAGGTTAGTGATTGCAGGTTGCCAGCGTAGGTTAACTTATCGACATTAACCACTTTGTCTTGCGTTTCATCGATAAACTGGCGCGCCACGGCTGAACCGATAAACCCAGCTGCACCAGTGATAAGAATGGTTTTCATAAGCCCTACTTTCCTAAGTTACTAAACTTCACTAACTGCGCCAATTTTTCTTTGGCCGCACCACTGGCAATCACTTCGCCTGCTTTTGTCACCCCTTGCGCTAGGGTATCGACCAGCCCTGCCGTATAAATTGCCGCACCCGCATTCAGTAAAACGATGTCACGCGCCACGCCCGCTTGATTATCCAACACACCTAACAACATGGCTTTTGCCTCTGCCGCATTGCTCACTTTGATGGTATCGAGTGACGCAGATTTCAAACCAAATTGTTCCGGCGTAATGGTGTATTCGTTTACCTGCCCGTCTTTTAACTCCGCAACATTCGTTGCACCACTAATGGTAATTTCATCTAAGCCATCGCTGCCATTCACCACCAACACATGTCGACTTCCAAGTCTTTGTAACACACGAGCTTGAATACCCACCAAGTCGGGATGAAACACGCCCATCACTTGATTATCTGCGCCCGCCGGATTGGTCAGTGGCCCCAGCACGTTGAACATGGTGCGCACTCCAAGCTCCTTGCGTACCGGCGCTGCATATTTCATCGCACCGTGAAAATTAGGCGCAAACATAAAACCAATGCCGATTTGATCAATGCTCTGCCCCACCTGCTCCGGCGTGAGATTAAGATTTACACCCAATGCTTCCAGCACATCGGCTGAGCCGCAAGTAGAAGAGACAGAACGACCACCATGCTTGGCAACGCGCGCGCCCGCAGCCGCAGCCACAAATGCACTGGTCGTCGAGATATTGAAAGTGTGCGCCGCATCGCCCCCAGTACCGCAGGTATCCACCAAATACTCCCGCTGAGTGACCGGAACTTTAGTAGCGAATTCACGCATCACAAACGCAGCCGCTGAAATCTCGCCGATGGTTTCTTTCTTCACGCGCAAGCCAACCAAAATCGCGGCGATCATGGTTGGTGTCACTTCGCCACCCATAATTTGCCGCATTAGCGACAACATCTCATCGTAAAAAATCTCGCGCTGCTCAATCAGGCGAACCAGCGCTTGTTGTGGCGTAATCATGGCTTACCCTCCAAGAAATTTTTCAGCATAGCGTGACCATGTTCCGTGAGAATAGACTCAGGGTGAAATTGCACGCCATGTACTGCAAGGGTCTTATGGCGCACGCCCATAATCTCACCATCGTCCGTCCACGCAGTCACTTCCAAGCAATCCGGTATCGTCTCGCGCTCAATCACCAAGGAGTGATAGCGCGTTGCGGTAAAACGATTCGGCAATCCGGTGAACACACTATTACTGTTGTGATTAATCAGCGAAGTCTTACCGTGCATCACCGTTTTTGCGTGAATGATTTTGCCACCGAATGCTTGGCCGATACTTTGGTGTCCAAGACAAACGCCGAGCAGTGGAATTTTTCCTGCAAAATAATTAATCGCTGCCACTGAAATACCCGCTTCGTTTGGCGTGCACGGGCCGGGGGAAACTACGATGTGTTGCGGCTGCAATTTTTCAATTTGCTCAACACTAATTTCATCGTTGCGATGCACCACCACCTCGGCACCTAGCTCAGCAAAATATTGCACTAAATTGTAGGTAAAGGAGTCGTAGTTATCGATCATCAGTAACATATTCGTATCTCCTTAGCGATGCACTTTAGCATCAAGGCCATCGAGCACCATTTCTGCCGCGCGTAACACCGCGCGAGCTTTATTCTGCGTTTCCATCCATTCACTCTCTGGCACTGAGTCGGCAACAATGCCTGCTCCTGCTTGCACGTAAAGCGTTTGGTTTTTCACCACGGCAGTACGCAGCGCAATCGCTACATCCATATCACCGTTGAAGCCGAGATAGCCTACTGCGCCCGCATAGATGCCGCGCTTGCTTGGCTCCAGTTCGTCGATGATTTCCATTGCGCGTACTTTTGCAGCACCGCTCACCGTACCTGCGGGGAAGGTTGCCTTCAGCACATCCATCGCCCCCAAGCCTTGCTTCAGCTTGGCCTCCACATTAGAAACAATATGCATCACATGCGAATAACGCTCGATCACCATCTTGTCAGTGAGCTTAACTGTGCCGTTTTGCGCTACCCGGCCAATATCGTTACGCCCCAAATCGATCAGCATCAAATGCTCAGCCAGTTCTTTCGGATCAGCTAACAACTCCTCAGCAAGCGCCACATCTTGTTGCTGTGTTGCGCCACGAGGACGCGTGCCTGCAATCGGGCGTACCGTCACTGTTTCATTTTCCAAGCGCGCTAAAATTTCCGGCGAGGAGCCCACCACGTGATGGTCCCCCATGTCGTAATAAAACATGTAAGGCGAAGGATTGATGCTACGTAATGCTCGGTAAAGCGATAGCGGCGAGGCGGCAAATGGTTGCACCATGCGCTGGGCTAATACCACCTGCATGATGTCGCCATCAAAAATGTATTGCTTGGCTTTCTCTACCGCTTGTTTGAATGCCGCTTCACCGAATTCAGATTTCGCTTCAAAGCGTGGCGAAGCTAGTGCTTCTGGAATCTTAACGGGCTGACGCAAACTGCGTTGCAATTGCTCTAAGCGTTGAAGCGCTTTTTGATAAGCATCACTCTGCGCGGGGTCGGCATAAACAATGAAGGTGAGCTTGCCGGAAAGGTTGTCGATCACTGCAAGTTGCTCGGTGAGCATTAGCAAAATATCGGGCGTACCGATGACATCTTTTTTAACGGTTTTCGCCAAACGCGGCTCGATGTAACGCACCGTGTCATAACCAAAATAGCCCGCCAAACCGCCGGTAAAACGAGGCAAACCCAAGATTGGCGCCACCTTGAATTGAGATTGAAACTTCTCAATATAATCAAGTGGTTGCGAAATTTCTTCAACCCCCTCTTGGTCGCCAATTGTTAAAGTTACTTGATTACCTCGCACGTTAATGCGCGTCGTCGCGGGTAAGCCAATAAACGAATAGCGACCAAAACGCTCGCCGCCTTGCACAGACTCCAGCAAATATGAAAACGGCTGATTTGCTAATTTGAGGAAAAGCGATAGAGGCGTATCGAGATCGGCAAAAGTTTCGACGACCAATGGAATACGGTTATAACCTTGCTTCGTCAAGGCCTGAAATTCTTGTTCGGTGATGGGGTGCAACATAAAAACCTCCTGAAAACCTTTATTACGATAGTCATGTAGCGTGCGCTGTGCGCACGACATTATTCGGAATCGTGCGCGCAGCGCACGCTACTCACCATCGCCAGGCGGCGGTTTCTTGCTGGTAGTGGAGGTTTTTCAGTTTCATGGTCAAACGCGTTTTATGAGCGGCAAGGCGGCGGGCAAATTGGCAATCACCGCATCCAGATCCAAGGTTTCCACCGGTTCGCCGTGATTGTAACCGTAAGGCACGCAGAACACCGGGCAACCGGCGGCGCGCGCCGCGAGGGTGTCATTCAGCGAATCGCCGATCAGCAGCAATTGTTCGATGGGCACGCCAAAAAATTTTGCGGCATGCAACAGCGGCAGCGGATGCGGCTTTTTTTCCGGCAGCGTTTCGCCGGACACGACGATCTCGAAATACTTTGCCAGACCGGTGCCTTCCAGCAGCGGCCCGGTGAAGCGCGCTGCCTTGTTGGTGATGCAGCCCATGCGGAAACCCGCCGCACGCATGGCTTCCAAGCCTTCGATCGCACCGCCGTACGGCTTGCTGCCCAGCAACAGTTCGGA
>JAUYFR010000157.1 GCA_030690855.1 Gallionellaceae bacterium | reverse complement strand
CACATCGCCGCTACGAGTTCCCATTGCCAGCCGGTCGCCTTGAATGTCGCGCACACGCAAACCCGCGAATTGTTTTTTCAGCGCAACGCTGGCTTGATCTACCAGCCCCGCAAACGGTGTGAACCAAAACCAAACGATTTTTGCTTCGCGTGAAAACTTTTCGGCAATCATTCCCGCCATCATCGTCTTGCCGGAACCCGTCGGTGCTTGTATCAGTGCGCATCCGTTATAAGCTGCCGCCTGTTTGCGATTCGCCTCATCCGGCGCGGCCTCGATCTGCTTCAAGGCATAGCGAAAAATCGACAGCGCATTGTCGCAAGCTTCTTTCTGATACCGGCTCGGAGAAACGATCATTACACCCCCAACAGGCGGTCTAGTGCCAGCTGCACTCGTCCTGCATCTTCCGCATCAAGCTGTCCCAACCTGCCATGCACCAAACGATGATCCAGCGTGAACAGCTTGAATCGTACCTTTGATGGCGCGGGCAGTCCGGCGACCTGCAAATTGAGTAGGGCGCAATCCAACGGCCATGCCGAATGCGCTTCAGACGTAATCATCGCCATAACAGAATGACCGGCAGGCGCGTTAAACGCCCCCTCATCCGACAAAACCAACGCAGGCCGATTTTTGCTGGCGTCTTTATCGCTGAATGGAAACGGCACACGCACCACCTCGAATCGCTTATAGGTCACGGTAAGCCCTCTCGTCTGCGGCGCTCGACCACTCGCTCATGGTGTGTTCAACACCCACAAGATAAGCCGCACCATCGCTGCTTTCATCGGGAAGCTCACGCCCCGCCAGAAACTCAACAAAATCCAGCACCTCAGCCATGCGCTGCTCGCTCAACTTCTCTAGCTTTTCATCGATACGTTGCTTTAACTGTGCATTCATTTTTCACCTCGCGTTAATGTCATCTCTATAAATTCAAATTCCGTCATTCCGGCGAAGGCCGGAATCCAGTTAAGGAAAAAATCCCTTGCGTAGCAAGGACAAAGCCCCTTCAAATAAAACCGCTGGATTCCGGCCTTCGCCGGAATGACGAATTATTAGAGGCTCCCTTAAAATCATTTCCCCCCCTTCATTTGCCTCTTCCAAAACGAGAAACCAAAAATTCGGGGATTTTTTCAAAGGCAACATTCGGCGCATCTACGCGCTGTTTGATCTGCCCAGGTTGCCACGAATACACCACCAGCCGCCCGCCCAAACCTGCCAGCCGCGCTACCTCATCCAGTATCGCTTCGGAAAGTTTCGGCACATATATCAGTCGATCTTCGGCATTACCCGACAACTGTACCAACACGCTTAGGTCATATCCGGTCAGTGGCGCACCATGTATTAACTGTAACGCGCGCCACACTTGCTCGTGTTGCATATCATTGAACACGCGGGAAATCGGAATGCGTTTGGTGCGCAGATACGCGAATGAGCCGCCCAATCCTGCTACTGATTCCCCTTTTTTGTTGGTGTAACCTTGCGCTACCCGCCGCACCCGCTCCGCGCAAACATCGCGGCATAAATTCTTGTCCGGCGCATCACCTGTCGCCTCGGTGCTGGAAACTAAAATGAAACGACGCTTGCCGCCGTCCTCAGAATTTAGTTTCATTACTGCATGAGCGGTTGTGCCGCTACCTGCAAAAAAATCTAGTACCAAATCATTGGGCTTTGTTGCGATGCGCAACACGCGCTCAATTAGCCTCACGGGCTTTGGTGTATCAAAAGCGGTTTGTGTACCGAGGATAGACTGAATTTCTTTCTTGGCTTCGTCGGTGTGACCCGCTTCCTCGTGGGGCCACCATGTCCAAGGGACTAGCCCTTGCACCTCATCCAAATAACGAATTACACCGGGCTGAGTATCACCATTTTTCCCGAAAAAAATTCGACCTTCTTCTTTGAGCCGCAAATACTCTGGTTCGAGCATTGCCCAATGTCTGCCTTCTGGTGGAAAAACCACTCGCCCCGTTGGCACGGTAATTGGGTACATTTGATTTGGGCGAAAACCAGCGCCATTCATAGGCACTACTCGCCAAAGGCCGCGCGGATCATCATTCGGGTTTTTGTAGGGCTTCTTGCTTTTTTCATCCATCTCCAAACGATTTCTCTTGGCCTTGAACAACTCTGGCGAGACAGCATAAACCAGCAGATATTCATGCACGTCGCCTATTGCCGAAGTGTTATCTCGTGAATATCTCTTCTGCCAAATGCACGTCGCCACCCGATTTGCTTCCCCAAACACCTGATCCATCAATATGCCCAAGTGCAGCATTTCGTTGTCGTCGATGGAAACAAAAACCACCCCATCCTCGGCCAGCAAATCCTTCGCCAGTGTGAGCCGCCGATACATGAACTCCAGCCACTTGGAATGCCGATAAGCATCGTCTTTGTCCACGAAGCGGTCGTTATAGATGAAGTCACGGTTGCCCGTGTTGTATGGTGGATCAATATAGATGCACTTCACCCGTCCGGCGTGAGTCATGCGCAGATAGCGCAAGGCATCGAAGTTGTCGCCCTCGATGATGAGGTTTTCAAATGGGGCTTCGCCGCAAGATAAGTTGGGGTCAAAATCAAGCGCCACAAAATCGTCATTTAGGCTCTTGTCGTGTTCGATCTCATTACGCTCCCACACCAGCCCGAATTTTGGCTTGCGGTCACGCTCACGCAATAAGCGCAAAAGTTCTTCCTTACTGTACTGGTCGTAATTGTCTGCCACCTGTCCGCCCCGATTTTTTGATTTATGCGAGTGTATAGCAAAAAAAGGCCCCGCCGAAGCGGGGCTTGTTTAATTACTTCTTCTTGCTGCTAGGACTTGATGGGGCATGCTTATTTGAATGAGCTTATAGTGCGTGTGCACTGGTGATGACAAAGCATTGTTCGATGCCATTCGAATTGATCCGACGGTAATCGGCTGCGCATCTATAAGCAACAGGATAAGCAAGGCCTGAGGTAAGTTGAAAAACTGAGGCAAGTGATGAGCTGAAAAAAGCCGACCTAAAACTAAAAAGGCCGGCTCAAAAAACAAGTAGCGCTTGAGGGCTGATTACAACTTGTAGCCCCGATGCACCGCTACCACACCGCCAGTCATCTTGAAGTATTCAACGCGCGCCAAACCCGCATCAACCATCATTTGTTTCAATTCTTCTTGCCCTGGGTGCATGCGAATAGATTCGGCAAGGTAGCGATAACTTTCTGCATCACCGGCGATGAGCTCGCCCATTTTAGGGAGCAGTTTGAAAGAGTAAAGGTCGTAGGCTTTTTCCAACGGTTTAGCCACTTTAGAAAATTCTAAAACAATCACGCGGCCACCCGGCTTAAGTACGCGGTGCATCTCACGCAACGCAGCCTCTTTGTGGGTGACGTTGCGCAGACCGAAAGCGATGCTCACACAATCAAAATAATTGTCGGGGAAAGGCAGATGTTCGGCGTCGCATTGCGTGGTTGGTGTGGCGATGCCTTCATCCAGCAATCGATCACGGCCTACGCGCAACATAGCGTTGTTGATGTCGGTAAGTACAACCTGCCCGCTACTGCCGACCTTCTTCAAGAATAGGCGCGAGAGGTCAGCTGAGCCGCCTGCCACATCGAGTACGCGATTGCCTTCATGCACATTCGCTAAACCTACTGCAAAACGTTTCCATATCCGATGTAGGCCAGCAGACATTAGGTCATTCATGATGTCGTATTTGCTGGCGACGGAAGTAAACACGCCCGCGACGCGTTTAGCTTTTTCCTCTTCTGCTACTGTTTGAAATCCGAAATGGGTATTGGCCATTTTTACGCCTTTTATATAACTATATGATTAATTTGAGTTTTATTTATTTTGCGGGGTCGCGTGAAGCACCAGTGGCCTTCATCTGTTCCAAATAGGCGTCCCACATTTTGGTTTGGTTTTTGCCCATCTCAATGAGGTATTCCCAAGTGTAAAGCCCGCTATCGTGGCCATCGTCAAATACGATATTGATGGCATAGCTACCAGAAGGTTTAATTTCAGTGATGGCGACATTGCGTTTGCCGACTTGCAACGTTTCTTGGCCGGGGCCGTGGCCGCGCACTTCGGCAGAGGGCGAGTAAACGCGTAAAAATTCAAATGGGAGCTTATAGGTTGCGCCGTCGTTAAAGGTGAGTTCAAGCGCTTTTGATTGTGAATGTAAGGTGATTTCAGTTGGGTTCATAGTGAGCGTATTTTCTTGAGTAGTGCGGTGGTAGAGCGTTCATGTAAAAACGGAATGCTGTGTACGGTGCCGCCCCAGCCTAATACTTCGCTGCTGCCGACGATGTTTGTAGGTTTCCAATCGCCGCCCTTTACCAAGATATCGGGTTTGGATGCGAGGATCAGATTGAGCGGCGTATCTTCTTCAAATAAAACAACGAGGCTGATGGCTTCAAGCGCAGCCAGCACCGCCATGCGATCTTGTTCAGCGTTGATCGGGCGGTCATCGCCTTTGCCTAAGCGCTTAACCGAAGCGTCGCTATTGACGCCTAAGATGAGTGAGGCGCCGAGTGCCCGAGCTTGCGCCAAATAAGTAACATGGCCCCGATGCAACACATCGAAGCAGCCATTGGTAAAAACCAAGGGGCGAGGCAAAGCAGCAACACGTGCAGCGAGCGTTGAAGCATCGCAAATTTTGCCTTCAAACGCAGGGGCAGAATACATATTAGTCAATGTATTCAAACACTTTGACGACTTGCTTAACATCCGCCGTAGTGCTGGCAATATCGGCCGCAACATTGGCTTCGGCGTGAGTAGTTAGTCCCAGTAGATAAACTATGCCTCGGCTAGTGGCCACTTGAAAGGTTGCTGTTTGCACAGATTTATTTTTACCCAAGCGAGATTTGATATTACTGGTAATGCTGGCATCAGTACGACGCGCAGCGCTATCGCGAAGCGCGCCCACTACCACCTCATTCGCGGTCTTTTTAACGTTAGGCACTGTGCGCACAATGCGTTCAACCTCAGTTTTAATATCTTCACTTAGCGCGTCACCGGCAATCAACACAAAACGGTTGTAGCTGGTAATGGTGATTTGGCTGGTGTCTTTATATTTTTCTTGAATGCGCTCAATTGAGGTTTTTTCAATCGTGCTATCTTCAATTTGCGTGCCAGCCGTGCGGCGATCAGCCGCGCTCTTCTTGGCAAAGCCCGCGCAACCTTGTGCGGTAAATATAAAAACAGTGATAAGTGCTAAAACGAGATAACGCATTATTCTCCTCCAAAAATCAGATGGTCGATGACATCGCACAGACAGTGGATGGTGAGTAGGTGTACTTCTTGAATCCGTGCGGTACGTTGTGTGGGTACGCAAATATGAAAATCGTTTGCGGTGAGCATCGCGCCCATTTTTCCGCCATCGCGTCCCGTTAAGGCAACCACAATCATGCCGCGATCATGTGCTGCGCTGATTGCTTCCATCACGTTGGCTGAATTGCCACTGGTGGAAATGGCGATGAGTACATCGCCTTCCATACCCAGTGCGCGTACTTGTTTAGAAAAAATCAGGTTGTAGTCATAATCATTGGCGATCGAGGTAATCACCGAGCTATCCGTGGTCAGTGCAATCGCCGCCAGGCCAGGGCGCTCTACTTCAAAACGATTCACTAATTCGGCAGCAAAATGTTGCGCATCTGCGGCGGAACCGCCATTGCCGCAAGCCAAAATTTTGCGGTCATTTAACAGCGCAGCAACCATTGCCTGCGCGGCATCCGCAATCGGTTTGGTTAATGCGTTTTTGCTATCTAACTTAACTTGAGCGCTATCGTCGAAATGTTCAGCTACTCGGGCAATTAAGGTCATGGGTTTAATCTCAAAAGAATGATTGCTACAAAGTGGGGACGAATATTACCCGAATCAAGCCTCAAAGGCATTTTTGAGCCATTCGATTTGCTCATTGCCCTCAATGAGCACGGCGTCAAAGCGGCATGCGGGAATAGCCTTTAGCGTGGCAAGGTAAAACTGAGCAGTGGCAATGAGCTTAGCTTGTTTGCGTTGATCAATACTGGCGGCGGCGCCGCCGAATTGAGGATTGCTACGCTTACGCACCTCGACGAAAACCAAGGTTTCGCCCTCGTACATGATTAAATCAATTTCACCGAAGCGACAATGAAAATTACGAGTGATTAACTTCAGCCCACGCCGCTGTAGGTAATTTGCCGCAAGGAGTTCAGCTTGCGCACCAGATTCTATTTGTGTGGCGATGGTATCGCGCTTTCTGCGGTGGCGGCTTCTTTCGCTGCCTTGGCCGCCGCCTTTGCCTCGTTGAGTGCAGCTAGCGTTTCAGAGGTGAGCCCGATACCCTGCTTAAAAAATGCGGGAATAGGCTCGCGAATAAACAGTTGGTTTCTGAGATTAACTGTTCCCGTCACGCCATCCAAAGGCAAAGCCGAAGAAATTTTATTCGTTAGCAAAATATGCACTAAACGATAAGCATCAATGCCCAATGCGTACAAGCGATCCAAGTCTGGCTCGGGCGCAGCAGATTTATGTTGATACGCCATTACCGCAGGGTGATCCGGTTGCAACAACCAAGGCATATCCACAAAATGAATTTCATTTAAATCAAAGTTGGCGAGCTTATCGGCATTGCCAATAAATAATTGCGATGTGCCGTACACCGGCAAATTAGGATTTAAATAAGTACGCATGAGCCGCGCTTTGTCATGATCTACCGCTAGAAAAACCATATTCCCCGGCGCGATCAAATCAGGCAAGGGGCGGTCAGGCGTAATCTTTTCACCCGTGGGG
>JAUYFR010000149.1 GCA_030690855.1 Gallionellaceae bacterium | reverse complement strand
CACATCTACTTGATGGCCGAGGTCGAGAATGGCTTGCCACTGTGCTTCGGTGTAAGGCTTAGTTACTCGTGGATCTTCGTGAATGCGCGTGACGTGCATGGCGAAATCAAAATGCGATTCACAGACTTCGGTCGCGCCAATCACCGGCGCGGCAGAAGACGGCATCGCAGTACAGGCGAGAGGAATATGGCCCTCACCCGCCAGTAAGCCGGAGGTCGGGTCAAGACCAATCCAACCCGCACCGGGAATATAAACTTCGGTCCACGCATGTAAATCGGTGAAATCAACTTCAGTACCTGAAGGACCATCGAGCGCTTTGACGTCGGCTTTAAGCTGAATCAAATAGCCGGAGGCAAAGCGTGCAGCCAAACCAATATGCCGCAAGGCTTGCACCAGCAACCAAGCGGAATCGCGACAGGAACCACGTTTAAGTTCTAAAGTTTGTTCCGGTGTTTGCACGCCGGCTTCCAAGCGCACGATGTAGCCAACATCGCCCTGCACACGCTGATTAATGCCGACCAGCATATCGATGGTGCGCATTTCGTCTTTCAGAAATTCGCTGCGAGTGCGCTTTAGCCAATCTGCGAGCAAGGGTGTTGCGGGGTCTGCTTCGAGGTAAGGGCCAAGTTCGCGCTTTAACCCTTCAGGATATTCAAAAGGAAAGCTCTCAGCGAACTCATCCATGAAAAAATCGAAGGGATTGATCACCGTCATGTCGGCGACCAAATCAACCGTGACTTTGAGTTCTTTGGCTTTTTCGGGAAAGACTAAACGCGCGACCCAATTACCAAAAGGGTCCTGCTGCCAATTTAAAAAATGTCCCGCAGGTTCAACCTTGAGCGAGTAACTCAGAATGGGCGTGCGACTATGAGCAGCAGGACGCAAGCGAATTTCATGTGGCCACAGTTGCACATTACGATCAAAGCGGTAGCTGGTTTGGTGATTGAGTGCAACGCGGATGGTCATGTGAAACCTTTCTAGTAAAACATAGGTGAACAGGTTTCTACCCTCACCCTAGCCCTCTCCCTGCAAGGGAGAGGGAATCGGCTGCTACCACTCAAAATTTGGCAATTGCGCAAAGGCTCTGCGCACGCCTTCACCCCAGCTTTTACGCAAATCAGACATGTAATTATCTTGTTCAATAAAGCGATAGGTGCGACTAGGTTGCAGCGAGTCACGCTGATAGCAGGCCAGATCAATTGGCATGCCCACCGATAGATTTGAGCGCATGGTCGAATCGAAAGACACCAGCACACACTTAATCGCATCCTCCATGCTTGTTTCTGCACTGATGACGCGGTCGATGATCGGCTTGCCGTATTTGACCTCGCCGATCTGGAAGTACGGTGTTTCAGGAGTCGCTTCAATGAAGTTGCCTTCCGAATACACCATAAATAAGCGCTGATTTTCTCCGCCAATCTGTCCGCCGACAATAAAGTTCGCGCTGAAATCAACGTTGTTTTCAAGT
The DNA here is from genome assembly GCA_030690855.1 of Gallionellaceae bacterium. Classification (GTDB taxonomy): domain Bacteria; phylum Pseudomonadota; class Gammaproteobacteria; order Burkholderiales; family Gallionellaceae; genus PALSA-1006. The sequence goes on along the minus strand of JAUYFR010000149.1, from coordinate 7,703 downwards.
AGAAAAGCCGCATCGCGTTGGCGCACTTCGCGTAGTGCAAGGCCAATCAATTCTGCCACTTCGTACATCGAACCGACACTCATTAAATTCGGTTCAATGTTGCGTTTAATCGCTTGCTCTAAGTGGTTTACCGTAGCCTGCGTAACCGCCAAGTTACCTGAATTAACCATCACCAATGTTCGATCTCCGGCACGTTCAAACGTCTTCATTTTGCGGAACGTTGAGATATTGTCGACGCCGGCATTGGTACGAGAATCTGATGCAAAGACAATACCCGCATCAATCATGGTTGCTACACAATAGGTCATACTTTTTCCTTACGAAATTTATCCAATGGGAAACACAACTCCAGAAGATAAACCATCATTCATCGGTGGACCAGAAATATGTTTTATTAATCAGGTCACCCAAGTTGTAATGCTGCTCCAAAAATTCAGATAAATATTCGTGTAGGCCATGATCAAAAATGTCGTCGATAACACCGTAACGCAGACTGCCGTGTAGCTGGCCACAGCGCCGAATTACTTCGGCAGAGCGAGGGCCATTAATTTCCTGTAGCAATCGGTTCACTTCATTGAGACAAGTAATCAGTGAACGCGCCATATCGGGTCGCAGGACGAATAATTCCGCCACTCGCTTAGGCGTGATCTGATCACGATAAACTTTGCGATACGATTCAAACGCCGAAACCGAACGAAGCAAAGCCCCCCACTGGTAATAGTCTGCCGCACCACCAACGTCATCTGCGCTGGGTAACAAGATGTGATATTTCACATCCAAGATGCGGGCAGTGTTGTCGGCACGCTCAAAAAAAGTACCGAGGCGAATAAAGCGGAAAGTATCGTCGCGCAACAGCGTACCGTGGGTAATGCCGCGCGAAAGATGTGAGCGCTCTTTCACCCAATCAAAAAAACGTGAGATGCCATCTTCAGCGATTCCCTCTTGATAGATTTTGCGCATTTCCAGCCAAGTGATATTCAGTGCTTCCCACATTTCAGAAGTGATTGAGCCGCGCACGGCACGCGCGTTTTCGCGCGCATTGAAAATACTGTTGTAAATACTGCCGGGATTTTTCTCATCCAAAGTCATGAAGTGCATCACGTTTACCGCATTCGGTATCGGGTAGCGCGCTTCAAAATCTTCATGCAAGCCGCTGATAGAAAGCATCGCCCGCCATTCGTGATGAGGATCGGCACTGGCATGCTTTAACAAAGATAGGCGATAGGTTACGTCCAGCATACGTGCCGTATTTTCTGCACGCTCCATGCTGCGTGCCATCCAGTAGAGGTGATCAGCGGTGGATGAAAGCATGTCAGTTCTCCAATACCCAAGTGTCTTTCGTACCACCGCCCTGCGAAGAGTTCACCACCAGCGACCCCTCTTTCAATGCCACGCGCGTCAGACCGCCCGGCACCATCGAAATCTCCTTACCGGACAACACGTAGGGCCGTAGGTCGATATGGCGCGGCGCAACGCCACTTTCCACATAGGTAGGGCAGGTCGAAAGTGAAAGCGTTGGCTGGGCAATGTAGTTTTCAGGTGTGGCTAAAATTTTGTCGCGAAAAGCACTGACCTCCGCTTTACTGGAAGTGGGACCAACTAACATGCCGTAACCGCCCGAGCCATGCACCTCTTTCACCACCAGCTCAGCCAAGTGTTCCAGCACGTATTTCAAATCATCTGGCTTGCTTAGTTCCCAAGTGGGGACATTAGATAAAATCGGCTCTTCGCCACAGTAAAAGCGAATCATCTCCGGCACATGTACATAGATCGCCTTGTCGTCAGCGATGCCCGTACCCACTGCGTTGGCGAGCGTGACGTTGCCCGCACGATAAGCAGAAAACAATCCAGGCACGCCCAACATCGAATCTTTGCGGAACGCTCTAGGGTCGAGGTAGTCGTCGTCGATGCGTCGATAAATGACATCGACACGCAATGGGCCTTGCGTGGTGCGCATGTAAACCGTCTCGTCGCGCACAAATAAATCGTTGCCATCCACCAACTCGATGCCCATTTGCTGCGCAAGAAAGGCATGTTCAAAATAAGCACTATTAAATTGCCCCGGGGTGAGTACCACCACATTGGGGTTCAGCACACTCTTGGGGGCGACTGAACGCAAATTGTTCAGCAACAAATCAGGATAGTGTTCGACTGCCGCGATAGCTTGCCGCGAAAATAAATCGGGGAATAATCGCATCATCATTTTGCGGTCTTCCAACATATAAGACACGCCAGAGGGGGTGCGCAAATTGTCTTCTAGGACGTAATACTCACCTTGCCCTGCGCGCACTAAATCAATGCCGGAAATATGCGAGTAAATTTGCTCGGGCACATCCACACCCACCATCTCATGGCGATATTGCGAATTGCCGAGAATCTTGGCCGCAGGAATACGCCCCGCTTTTAAAATTTCTTGCCCGTGATAAATGTCGTGCAAAAAAGCATTGAGCGCTTTCACACGCTGACGCAAACCCGCTGCCATCTGTTGCCATTCTTGGGCTGCAATGATGCGCGGAATGATGTCGAAAGGAATAAGCCGCTCCTTACCGGCCTCTTCGCCATACACCGCAAAAGTAATACCTACGCGATGAAACGCAATGTCTGCTTCTTCGCGTTTGCGTTTAATGACTTCTGCTGGCGAGGCCTGCAGCCATTCCGCATAGCTACGATAGCTTTCGCGGACTGATTTATTCGCTGTGTACATTTCGTCGTAAGCGTTTGTCATAAGAAACCCAGCTAAATAGATTTATGTGGCTTACCCAAATAAAGCAGGAATCAAGCCAAATTAAGATAATTCAATATAAACAGCATGTTATTGTTTTTCTTGGTGGCAATGCACTGATCTCACGCCCTGACAAAGAGCATGGAATTACAAGTTGGTGCATTAGCGTTGCAAAAACGCTTCCAACTTATCCATCGGAATCGGCTTACTAAAGTAGTAACCCTGTAACTCATCGCAGCCAATGCCATGCAAAAAGGCTTGCTGATAGGCAGTCTCGACTCCTTCGGCGATAACGCGCATGCCCAGGCTGTGGCCCAGCGCGATGATGGCTTTGAGGATGGCGACATTGCTGGGTTCGGTTTCAAGATGGCTGACGAACACTTGATCGATCTTCAGCCGATCAACCGGAAAATCTTTTAGGTACGCCATGCTGGAATAGCCCGTGCCAAAATCGTCAATCGCGAGTTTGACACCGAGCGCTTTTAATTCATGCAGCGTTTTGATAAAACTTTTGGTGTCATCGACCAAGCTGCTCTCGGTGATTTCTAATTCCAAACAAGCCGGATCTAAGCCACTAAGGTGTAGCGCTGCTTGTACCGAGCTAACGAGTGAAGTCTGTCTAAATTGGCGCGGAGAAACATTCACGGCGATGGTGAATTTTTCGCCGAGTAGCGTATTGAGCTCTACCGCCTGACGGCACGCTTCGTTTAAAACATAATTGCCAATTTCTTCGATCAAGCCGGTTTCTTCAGCGATGGGAATAAAGCTGGCAGGGGAAATCATCGGCGCATTGGCTGGCTGCCAGCGGATGAGAGCTTCCGCACCGCACACCTTGCACGTAGCAAAATCCATTTTCGGCTGATAGTGCAGTAAGAACTCGCCATTTTCGATGGCTTGGCGCATGCGGTATTCCATATCTAAACGCTCCATCAAGCGCTTATTCAGCTCTTCGGTGTAAAACTGAAACATGTTGCGACCAGATTGCTTTGATTTATACATCGCGGCATCGGCGTATTTAAGCAAGGCGCCTGGGTCTTTTGCATCGTCGGGATAGATGCTGATGCCGATGCTGCATGAAATAATAAATGTGCGGCTTTCGAGGATGCATGGTTCGGCGACTGAGGTGAGCACGCGCTGCATGCTTTCTGCAACGTCTTCAATTTCATGCAACCCAGTGAGTAACAAGACAAACTCGTCGCCACCCAGTCGCACCACGGTATCGGAATCTCGCACACATTGGGAGAGACGTCCGGCCATCGTCTTGAGCAATTCATCGCCCGCGTGATGCCCCATGCTGTCGTTAATTAACTTGAATTGATCGAGGTCAATAAAAGCGATGGCGACCTTGCTGTGATAACGATCAGCGAGGCCGATGTATTGCTCCAGCCGGTCAACCAAAAGAGTGCGGTTAGGCAAGCCCGTGAGTGCATCGTGATTTGACTGATACTCAAGTTCGCGCTCATGATTTTTGCGCTCGGTAATATCTTCTACTGTGCCTTCGTAAAATAAAAGTGTGCCCTCTTTGTCGCGCACTTCACGCGCATTTTCAGAAATCCAGATGACCTCGCCATCCTTGCGCCGCACTTCCGCCTCAAAATTAACGACACGGCCGTGCGTACTCATGATGGCAATAAATTCATCGCGTTTTTTAGGATGAGCATAGAGCTGGCTATTAATATCAGCGACACCCTGAATTAGATCGTTGGTAGATTCGTAGCCATAAATCTTTACCAATGCAGGGTTGAAGTTGAGATAACTGCCGTCAGGTGTCGTTTGATAGATGCCTTCAACCGCATTTTCAAAAATCGAGCGATAACGCTCTTCCGCTTGATTAGCGGCGATCTCGCTTAATTTGCGCCGCGTAATATTTTGTAACACGCCCTCAATGGCCTCGATCTCGCCAGCTTCATCATACAAAGGGCTGCCGCGCTCTGCGACCCAAATGATGTCACCGCTGGCGTGAATGATGCGGTACTCGGCGACAAAGCTTTGCTGCGTGTTAATTGCTTCTCCAATGGTTCGTCGTACGTACTCACGATCTTCAGGATGCGTGATCAACTCCATGTGAATTTCATGGCCGGATAAAAAAGATTTTCCTTCATAGCCCGTTAAAGCTTGGCAGCCCTCACTCACGTACACCATCGTCCATTTGCTGTCATACAGACAGCAGTAACCCATGCCGTTTATATTCTTCAGCACCGCATTCATCATGCGATCAGCGTCGCACATTTTTTCATGCAGGCTGGCGCTGAGAGACAAGCGTTGAAACGGCAAAATCATCGCGCTATTTATCATGGTCATTCGTGAAACTTGGGAAACTGATTGAGCGAGCGAAAAAATGTCATATCGTGGTTAGGCCAAAGCTCAGCACTTTCTTCTGCTGCCAAGCTTTTTAATTTGCGAATGCTGTCCAAAGCCAAATCTGCGCGATCCTCCCAGCAGATGCCGGGAGGAATTTCTTTTTGGATATTTTCAGCTAAATCGGCAGCATCGCCGCACAGCACAATAGGCGCCCCTTTCGATAGCTCAACCCATAGCGACATGTGGCCAGCGGTATGCCCAGGCGAGGAGATGGCGCGTACGCCGGGCACCAAATCGTACTCGCCCTGCATCACCTTCCACGGATAATCACCGGCAATATCCGCTGAGAAATACGCGGGGTCAAAAGTGTTTTGTGCTGCCTCTAACTCATCTTTTTGCACATGCACTTCTTTGCCGCAAACATCACACAAGCCGCCAGCATGATCAAAATGCAAATGGCTCAAAAAAACCAAATCGACATCCGCAGGCGTCAACCCAAGTTTGGCTAAGTGATTGGGTAGTCGTTGCGATTCGTGCATCTCCGGCGCACCGAACAAGTTTTCTTCATCGTAGTAATCCGCGCGCAAAAATGGATCGGCTATTTTTGAATAGTCGCAACCCACGTCATACAAGATGCGTCCATTACGGGTCTCAATCAAATACGCAAGGATGGGCGCTTGAATAATTTTCCCCTGTCCGCAGTTGCGCGTAGAGAGCGATTTGTCGTAACGATGAACAGCCGTGAGTAATGGCCAGAGTTTGAGTGCTTGAGTCATACGACATGCCGAGTTAATGGTTTGTATTTGATTCAGCAGAATCCATGCCAGTAAATTAATATTATATTTACTCAATTAAATCAATATGTTACATATTTTCAACAAAGCAATACTCGCACCGAGTTCGTGCAGAATAAATTTGCCGCACAGAATTGGTGATAGTCCATTTCTAAAAATTTATGCCTTACTTTAGTGCCGACACTGCACTTGAATTGTGCAGTGTGGCATCGCCACCAGTGCATCGCGTTTTTAAAAAAAATTCATTCCGGTATTAAAACAAAGCGCTACTGGGCTTTTGCTGTGGCTGGCATCGTTATTGCTGAGTGGTCTATGAATATATCGAATATTCGAATCCGCAATCTTTTTCTAATTGGAGATCACCATGAATGAAACGAAGCGTAATAAAACGATGAAGCATTGGTTCGCCGGCGCACTGCTGACGGTAGCAACAGCATGCACGCTGCCAGCATTCGCACAGCCACTGAAGGTGGGTTACAGCGATTGGCCGGGTTGGGTGGCGTGGCAAGTGGCTATCGACAAAGGTTGGTTTAAGGAAGCAGGCGTGGATGTGAAATTTGAATGGTTTGATTACTCTGCTTCGATGGAAGCCTTTGCTGCGGGCAAGCTGGATGCAGTCAATATGACCAATGGTGATGCATTGGTCACAGGCTCTGGCGGTGGTAAGAGCGTGATGATTGTGCTCACTGACTACTCCAACGGCAACGACATGATTATCGGCAAGCCGGGTATCAAGTCGATTAAAGATTTGAAAGGTAAAAAAGTCGCGGTTGAACAAGGTTTTGTTGAGCATCTGCTATTGCTAAACGGCTTGAAGAAGGCGGGCATGAAAGAGTCTGACGTGATCTTGGTGAATGCCAAGACCAACGAGATGCCGCAAATGCTTGCTGCTGCAGACATCGCTGCCGTGGGAGTGTGGCAGCCGACTGCAGGTCAAGTGATGACTGCGGTGCCGGGCGCTAAGCCTATCTACACTTCATCTGATGAGCCGGGTTTGATTTATGACGCACTTGCCGTGAATCCGACCAGTGTGAAAGCGCATCGTGCCGAGTGGCAAAAAGTGGTGAAGGTGTGGGACCGCGTAGCGAAATATATCAATGATCCGAAAACTCAACCTGATGCGTTGAAGATTATGTCGGCACGCGTTGGCCTAACTCCTGAAGCCTATTTACCACTACTCAAAGGGACTAAGTTGTTGAGCTTGAGCGAAGCGAAGGCCGTGTATGCCAAAGGTCCAAGCTTTAAGTCGATTTACGGTTCAACCAAGATTGCCGATGACTTCAACGTGGCGAATGCCGTCTACAAAACACCTGAAAATGTAGGCAGCTATATCGACGCTTCATTTACGCTCGCTAAGTAAAGGGAACGCATCGTGAGCAACGCAACAGGAATGAGTAAGTTTTTTTTCATACGCAAGCACACGCTGCTTGTGCTGGGCTCATTCTTGTTGCCGTTGTTAATTTGGAGTGCCGTCAGTTATCTACCTTTTGTCTGGCATCCAAAAATATTGGTCGAACAGCCCGGTGGTGTGGACTACTTTAATGTCGGCATGTTGGTCGATAAGAGTGTGTTCAACGACGAGCTAGCCAATATGCAAACTCAGCATTTGGAGTTGCCGCAGGGTATTGCGGCTAATCCGATTTACTTACCTGCGCCACATGAAGTGGCCAAGGCTTTTTACACTGCTTTTGTGACGCCCCCACCGCAAAAAGATATGCCGTGGTTGCATGAAAGTTTGTGGCACAGCATCACTATTATTTTTTGGGGTTTCTTGCTTTCCTCCTTGATCGGCGTGCCACTGGGCATTCTGTCAGGCACCTATCCGACACTGGCGCGCTTGAGCGAGCCGTTCATTGAATTCTTTCGTTATCTGCCCGCGCCTGCAT
>JAUYFR010000140.1 GCA_030690855.1 Gallionellaceae bacterium | reverse complement strand
AACATGAGCCACGAACTGCGTACGCCGCTGAATGCCATACTCGGTTTTTCCAACATGATCCAAAAAGACACGCAATTTCCCGACAGTCAGCGGCGGAACCTGGAAATTATTAACCGTAGCGGTGAGCATCTGCTAAACCTGATCAACGATGTGCTGGACATGGCCAAGATCGATGCTGGCCGTGTCCAACTTAACGAATGCCCATTCGATCTTGGCGGTATGGTAAGAGACGTTGCGGATATGATGTCAGTGCGTGCCCGCGATAAAGGCTTGCAGTTATTGATCGACCAGTCATCCGAATTTCCACGATTTATCATCGGCGACGAAGCCCGCCTACATCAGGCGCTCATCAACCTGCTTGGCAATGCGCTCAAATATACCCAGCAAGGGGGCGTGACCCTACGTCTAGGAAAGAAACAAAACACCATCGCATATCTGTTGATTGAGGTCGAAGATACCGGACTTGGTATCGCGCCGGAAGATCAGCAACGCATCTTCGATCCCTTCGTGCAACTGGGCGAACAAGAGATGTGCCAATAATTTTCGTCAGCGCACTGTCTGAAACGAATGAAAAAGTGGACGGATTTGAGCTGGGGGCAGTGGACTTCGTTACCAAGCCGTATCAACGTGAAGAATTGTTGATTCGTGTACGCACGCACCTGGAGATGACCCGCCTGCGCAATCGATTGGAATTGCTTTTAGACGAACGTACCAATGAGCTTAAGGCAAGCATGCTGGCATTTGTCACGGCGATTGCTTCTACTGTCGAAATGCGGGATCCCTATACCGCAGGGCATCAGCGCCGCGCCGCCCACCTTGCCTCAGCCATAGCCAGAGAGTTGCAACTTCTAGAAGATCAAATCGAGGGACTCAATCTGGCTAGCATGGTGCATGATATCGGCAAGATTAGAGTTCCTGCCGAAATACTCTGCAAGCCTGGGAGGCTCAATGAACTCGAATTCGGCCTGATCAAGCAGCACCCCGAAATAGGTTATGAAATACTTAAACAATAGCCTTCCCTTGGCCGATAGCCAAAACTGTGCTGCAACACCTTCGATCCGGTTGGACGCATGGTGCGGGAACTGGCGGACTCGGTCGGCAAGGATGTCGAATGTATCGTGAGCGGCTCGGAAATCGAACTTGACCGGCAGCTGATCGATAAACTCAGCGACCCGGTGCTGCACCTGTTACGCAACGCGGTGGACCACGGCATCGAGGCGCCAGCCGTGCGTCAGGCGGCGGGCAAGTTTGAGCGTGGCCGCATCACCCTTTCTGCGCGTCAAGATGGTAGCTGGGTGGTGATCGAAATTGCCGATAATGGCGGCGGTATCCCGATTGAGGCGATTCGTGAAAAAGCGGTGCGCAAGGGCTTTCTTGCAGAAGAAAAAGCGGGGGCGCTGAGTGAACAGGAGGTTATCGATCTGATTTTTCTGCCCGGCTTTAGCACCAGCCCGATCATTACCGACATTTCCGGCCGTGGCGTAGGCATGGATGTGGTCAAGCGCTGTATCGTGGACGACCTGCAAGGGGTGGTGAGCGTGGAAAATCGTCCCGGAGCCGGCACTGCTTTTGCCTTGCGATTGCCTCTGTCGTTGGCAATGATGCGCGTGTTGCTGGTGGAAGTCGGCGGTATTCCTTTTGGTTTCTCCGCCCAGTATGTCGCCGAACTGCTGCGCGTGCCGCAGAGCGAGATATTGAATGTCGCCGAGCGGCGGGCGGTCATTATCCGCAACGAATTCGTCCCCGTCGTCCCTCTGGAAGATATGCTGCGCATTCCTCCGCACCATATCCGCAGTACCTCGCAGCGCAAAAAGCATGACGGTCTATTGTTGCTTGTGGTGCGCGTGCATAGCGATAAACTGGCATTGATCGTGGATGATCTGCTTGATGAACACGATAGGGTGATCAAGCCTTTGCCGGAACATATGCGTCGTCTCACTATGGTGTCCGGCATGGTGACCACCGGCAAGAATGAACTGGTCGACATACTGCATGTGCCGGCATTACTCGAAATGGCACGCAGTGCGCGTGGCGAGGCGCTTTTGCGTCGGGAGAACACGGCGCCGGGCGGCGCACCCTTGCGCGTGCTGGTAGTCGATGACTCGCTCAATACACGGGAAATAGAGAAAGATGTGTTGGAGGCTCACGGCTATCTTGTCACGCTGGCGGAGGATGGGCTGGATGGCCTGCGCAAAGCGCAACAGGGCGAGTTCGACGCGGTGCTGACTGACGTGGAAATGCCGAATATGGATGGATTCACGCTGACTGAACGCCTGCGCCGGGACGACAAATACCGCGACAAGCCAATCATTATCATTACTTCGCGCAATAAGGAAGAAGACAAACGGCGCGGCATCCAGGTCGGTGCCGATGCCTACATCGTGAAGGGTGATTTCGATCAGAGTAACTTGGTTGACATCCTGCGCAATTTGCTGGGATAGTGAATAAAACTGGAAAAGCCCACTTCACCACGAAGAACACAGAGATCACGAAAATTTTTAATGAAGTCGCATGATATTGCTTGTCCTCTAACCAGATTACTCCATTTCTAATGATAGCAGGTTGTTTTTCTTCGTGGTCTCTGTGTTCTTCGTGGTGCATAATGAAAAATTCAGGATAATAATTAGGAGACTTGCTATGCAAATTTTAGTGGTGGATGACGACTCGCTTGCCTGTGAAATGACAGCTGCCGTAGTCGAGTCGGTTGGGCATGACGTGCTGCTGGCCGAAAATGCTATCGAGGCAATGGAAAAACTCGTTGCCGCGTCGGAGGGCATCGACATAGTAATTTCTGATATGAACATGCCGCTGGTGAGCGGTATCGAATTGTTCCGCGAGCTACGCAGCCAGGGGATCAAGATACCGTTCATTCTTTTGACCGGTGATAATCCCGATGGTTTGTTGCAG
>JAUYFR010000135.1 GCA_030690855.1 Gallionellaceae bacterium | reverse complement strand
TGCCAGAGCTGCGAGATGCCGGAAGCTGAATTGATTTAATGCGGGGGCGATCTTTGCCGAATGGGTAGAATGATTCGGCGAATGCTTTTTCGGCATCATCGTCGTATTTAGTCAGTTGTACCTTGAGTGCTTCTATCATGCGTTGGTTGCGATGGTAAAAAGTTGTCCCCAGCTCCTTTTCGCTCAACATCTTTAAGGAAAGTTTATTGAGAGCCATATTTTTCTTGGCAGTGTCCTTAAAGTTTTCAGTTGAACCGATAGCAGCAAGTTGCCGCTTCTCTGTTGATAAATAATTTTCTGGCAACGAGATTAAAGGTAATGGGATTGTGTGAATTGTTTTATCGTGACCTTTTGTATTTGTAGTCTGGAAGCCATTTTGGAAAGCTATTGCGGCATCACCATTGCAGGAATGTAGTTGCTGTTTGACAGCCCGAATTAACTGTAACCGCACTTCTGGCAAGTTAGGCGGCAATAGATTTTCATCCAACATGCCCAACGTTAAATCAAGCAAGCTGACTGGGTAATTTCTTAAGCGCATCGGGTTGGAATCATGCAGTTCAACGTTGCGTTTTTTTCGAATAGCTCGCGTCACAAATACTGATTCATATTTTTGTAGGAATTCATTCCTGAAATTATCCCAAGGCGGCGGCAAGTAAAGACCTCTTTCACGAGCTTCTTGTTTGCTGATGATTTCGCCACTGCCGTTAAATTTATCCGTATAAGTGCCATCGGAATTTTTCTTAAAGCGGTTGGGTATCTTTTCTTCATTGGCAAACCAGCTATTCACCCGATGGATATATTCAGGTGTGCTTACTGCAATGATGCAGGCGTCCAGCGCATGATGTTTGTCGCTTGCCTCTCTGTCTTTTATGTCACCTAGCCAACTCCGTCGTAAAAAAGCAGTTAGCCCACCTTGCGGTGTACGTACGCGGGATTTATGGAATTTTTCTAGCCTAGCTTTGCCACTTTCTGATGGGTCTATGTCTTCGATGTTATCTTCGACCTGACCCTCAAAAAGTAAATGGTCACGCACCATCCGTGCAAACAATCGCGTGGCGTAGCGTGTATCCACCAAGTTGCGCGCACTAAATTCATCGGCATCTAGCTCCAGTGCAAGCAAGCGCCGCTGTTTGTTACCACTGATGCCTTTGCAGCCTAAAACATGCGCATTCACTCTGTGCCAATGCTCCTCGCCGTATTTTTCCTTGATGAAGTCGTGGGGGATGCGATTGCCTTTTTCTTGATTTTCATTGGCAAGAACCAGCACAAGATTTTCCATGCTGTTGTCAAAGGTGCGGGAGCGAGGCCAGATGTGGTCAAGCTCTGCGTAGTTGGGATCGTCGAGAATGAGACCTAAGTTTAGGTCTTTAAGCGAGTAGATAGATTTACAACCTTGCTCATGGTAAAGCCGCTCTTTGAGAAGCTGTGTTGTGCTGGGTTCGCCGATGTTGTAGGTGGCAATGAAATTATTTCGTATAGATTGTTTTTTGTTTCTATTTTCATCCTGACGTTTTTTGTCCTCAATACGCTTATCTTTTGACTTGGCAAGGTCACGCGCTAGCTCCACATGTACATAGGCGGGCGAGTCGTATCGGTCTATCAGCGCATTGAGTACCAGCCGCGCTTGATTGAATGCACGCGCTACTACTGGGTTGGTTAAATCTTTATAGCGCAGTTCGGTGTATTTGGTTTTCTTGCCGTGGCGGATGCGTTCGTAAAGATAGGTTTCTAGCGGCGGTAAATGCTTGGTGCGCTGGTGTATTTCAGTTTTGTAGCCCGCATTTTTACAAGCCTCGCTGTAACTGTGACCCACTTCGAGGCGGGGAAGAATTTTGCGCAAAGCAGTAAGGCTGAGGTTGCGATATTGTTTGAAGCGGATTTTTTCTAGTGCCGCAATCTGGCTCTCGGTAAGAGCTAACGCGGAAAGCCCCTTTCCTACATCGGCATCGGTTTGAGCTTTGGTTAGTAACTCAGCAATTGCGTCTAGCTGTTTAGACGCAACTTGCCCAGCATCAGACTGTGGGTTGATATAGGCAACTTGCAGGATTGTCCACCAGCCTGAGCACTCGTTTTCCAGCGCGCGCTTGAATGCGTGCCAACCTTTGAGTTCAATGAGCGTTTCATCTTCTGCTCTTTGTGCATCTTCGTATTCAATAGGAACTTGAGTTGTTGCTTCATTTTCTGGGCGCATAGATTCTGAATCTTTGCGGCTGTATTCAAATTGCCAGCCCGCTTCCAAGCGTTCAGCTTGTTCGATTGCTAATCGAAGATCGGCAAGCGTTGCGTTTGGATTCTCGTTGCTCAAATTAGTGTATGCGTGCATCACTCTACCCTTGAGGGTGAGAGCTTTTTTGCTTTTTGCGGGTAGTAATTTGACGAATGAATTTTTACCGTCAGGAATGGTGTAATTCTCTTCCAATGCGAGCGGCACAATTTCAGTCTCATTGCGTACTCGCTCAAATACTTCACTATCTTGTAACTGGAATAGTAGGCGCAGTTCTGCGTAAGTCATCGTGCCTGTTTCCAGCCGATTCTTGAGTTCCTTGTTTGCTTTTTTGCGGGCAGCTTCTTGCCCGTACTTACCCAGCGTCACTTTTGTTCCGTCTGTGCCAACGACATTGAGCCAGCTTCCATCATCTTTGCGCTTATTGCGATAAGTCACTTTGGTAAAACTCGCTTCACTCCAATGTGCAGGAAAGCCAAGGCTGGTTCTTAATGCTTCGCGTGCTTGTTTGAATGTCACCTTACTTTGCGTGTAAGGAAGATTGAGCAGTACAGCGCGTTCATCAGAAGTAAGCGTTTCTTCTTTTCCGTTACGTTTGATGCGCAAATTATTGATGGTTTGCAGCCAAGTTGCGCGCTCATTTGAGAAGGTATTCTTTGCTGCGCGCAGTTCGTTTTTTTCTAATTCGCATTTGCCAATTAGCGCATCCATTTGTGAGGTGTAAATGGGTGGGTGTTGCATCTCAAGTAAGGCAAACACTTGATCGCGGAATATAGCGCCAACTAATCTTGTTTCTGAGCTGATTTGTACTTCGCGCAATCGGTCCATGTTTTCAGGGAGTGCGAGATCAGTGTGCAGATTGCCGAATTCTTTTTGCACCTCGAATAGTTTGGTTAATTCCTCAAGCAAGTCATCGCGATGAAAGGCGTGGCGATAGCTCTTGCCTTTGTTGTGAAATGACTCTTGAAACTCTTCACAGTCTTTGGCTTCGATGCGATTGCCATTCTTATCTCGATAAGTGCCATCGCTGACTTGTTGTGCGTTGGCAATGTGGTAGGCGGCATCCCCAATAGTTTTGAATTGCGGATATTTTTTCAGCAGCTTTGCGGTGTATTCCAGCCCATCGCGCAGACCATCACGTTCTTTTTGCTCAGAGGTCTTGTCGTTGGAAGCTGTTTCGTTGTGAGCATCCTGACTTCGCGGGTCTTCCGTTTTGCTGAAAAATTTGAAACCACGATGCTTCACCATGTAGTAAATGACTTGCGCCCATTCATGCGGAGTGAGTATTCGTGTCAAGCCTTCAGCGCGTAATGTCCACGGACTGACTAGCGGGGGCTGCTTTTTCTGGCGTGTGCCGGAGAATAATTGTTTGATTTCATCTTTTGAAAGGATGCCAACATTTCGAAATAAACGAACTAGCCGCTTTAACCGCCAAGTGCGCATATGAAAGCGATTGCGGGAAACTCGCGCACCTCTGCGAGTTTGATTGTTCGGCTTGCCGTCTTTGTCTTCGGCTGCATCAAAGCATCGCACGCCAAAATCAATAATGCGATTTTCACCCAGCACCGCCCAACCAACCGAGGCAATGCCGATGTCTAATCCAAAAGTCAGTGCGCCGAGATTTTCTTGCTTGCTTGCCATTGTGTTCTCCGTGATAATGCAATCGTTGTAGTAGTTCATCCGGGGTGAGAGCCGTTGCTACAATAAAGATAAAGCCGAAAGGCTGAATCTGTATCCGAAAGCCCAGTGGGGAAACCTGCTGGGCTTTCTCTTTTGTGCAAAGTGAATGGAAGGTGCGCTAGGCGCATTGTGATTGGAGGCTGCAACTTATTCCCTTTGATAACTCGTGGGTAAGCCTTTTCTAAGTCGCGTATTGTTGAATGCGCTAGATTAAGGGTATTGCGTCAGCCTCCTAGCTGATTGTGCCGAGCCTTTCCGTGCGTTGCGGAAAAGTGCTGTCGGCAGTTACGCAAGTCTTTGAACTTTATGAGTTAGTGCTATTTGTGTCAACAACTAGTATTGCTTGGCACTGCGCAGTTATTGAATTTCTGCCAGTAATTGTTTTATTTGCTCATGCAATTTTGGCAAGTTGGTGTAAATGGTTTTCCAGACGATTTCCAAATCTACCTTGAAGTAGCCATGAGAAAGTACATTGCGCATTTCGTAAGCGAACCCCAAGGGTAAGTAATCGTGAGCGTCGGCGAACTGTTTGTGATACCGCTCGATATTGCGAGATGCTTCGCCGATGATTTCAAAGTTGCGAATAACCGCATCTTGAGTTTTGCGATCCTCAAGAAAAGTAATTTCACTCATTTCTTCGACATATAGATCAATACGTTCAATAGCCTCAATGATATGCCGCAAGTACTCTGGAAGCCGAAGTGCGTCAGTTTTGCTCATATCAAAGTTGCTTCGGCGAGTACGCGTTCTTTAAAGCTATCCGGCAATGCGCGAGGTGTAAGGACATCAACCGATATTCCCAATAGTTTTTTTAATTCATATTGGATTGCGCCAATATCGAAAAGCGTGGTTTCCGATGTGGGCTCAACCAGCAAGTCAAGGTCACTCTCTTCTGTATCTTCACCATGTAACACAGAGCCAAACACCCGCACATTAGTGACGCGATGACTGAGTGCGATGCGGCGAATTTCGTCGCGGTGTTGTTGTAATGCTAATGAAGGGCGCATGACGTTGTTCCTTGTGGGTTTCGGGCATTATAGCGATTGATGTGACGAAGTATAGATGCGCCATCCTGTGGGATAATTCGCCCATGAATTCATCCCTGCTTTCCGGCCTTAATCCCGAACAACGTGCCGCTGTCGAACTGCCCGCGCACTCTGCATTAATTCTTGCAGGGGCAGGTAGCGGCAAGACGCGTGTGCTCACCACTCGCATCGCGTATCTCATTACGACTGGGCAAGTCTCACCGCATGGATTGCTGGCGGTGACGTTTACCAATAAAGCGGCGAAAGAAATGGTGACGCGCTTGTCGGAGATGCTGCCGATCAATACGCGCGG
>JAUYFR010000121.1 GCA_030690855.1 Gallionellaceae bacterium | reverse complement strand
ACGTGGTGCTGGTGAAATTTTTGGGGTTGTGCGCGTTTATGGGCGTCTCCAAGAAAATGGATGGGGCGCTAGGCATGGGCATGGCCACTACCTTCGTCTTAACGCTCACTACGGCGGCTACTTGGATGTTGGAGCATTGGTTGTTGGCGCCGCTGGGTATCGGCTATCTGCGTATTTTGGCATTCATCATGACCATCGCTGCGGTGGTGCAATTCACTGAATTGGTGATCAGAAAAATCAGTCCCGCCTTGTATCAAGTGTTGGGTATCTACTTGCCCCTTATTACCACTAATTGCGCAGTGCTCGGCATCGCGCTACTCAATGTGCAAGAAAAAAATAGTTTCTTTCATAGTCTGCTCTACGGATTCGGTTCGGCAGTGGGCTTTACTTTAGTCATGCTGTTGTTTACTGGATTGCGTATGCGCTTGGCGTTAGCGCAAGTTCCGCCAGCCTTTAGTGGAGCGCCGATTGGTTTTGTGGTGGCGGGATTACTTTCGCTGGCGTTTATGGGTTTTGCAGGTTTAGCGAGCCATTGAGGGGAAGTCGAGATGTTACTTGCAGCCATACTTAGTTTGACGGTGCTTGGCCTTGTGCTGGGTTTTTTACTTGGACTTGCTGCGCGCTATCTTAAGGTCGAGGGCAATCCGTTAGTTGCCGAAATCGAACAATTATTACCCGGTGCGCAATGTGGCCAATGTGGATTTCCTGGTTGTGCTGGTGCTGCACAAGCACTGGCCAATAGCGAAGCGCCAGTCACGCTATGTCCACCCGGAGGTCGTGCTGTCGTGCAGGCGTTGGCGGCGAAATTAGGGGTGGAGGCTGATCTGTCAGGCGTGCAAGACAGTGTGCCAATGCTCGCTGAAGTGAAAGAAGAAATCTGCATCGGTTGCACGCGCTGTTTCAAAGTATGCCCCACCGACGCCATCATGGGCGCGGCGCAGCAGATTCATTCGGTGTTCCGAGAAGCTTGTACGGCCTGTGGTAAATGCGAGGAAGTCTGTCCTACCGAGTCGATCAAACTGCAACCCATTCCGGTGACTCTGCAATCATGGCATTGGCATAAACCAGCGGAAGGAGCGGCGGCATGAAGCATTCTCAATATCCTGCAAGCCAGCGCGTAGGTCGGGTTTTAACCCGACATCACCGCGATGTTGCGGAGATGCACGTCGGGATAAATCCCGACCTACCGGAGGAAGTGGCATGAAACTATTTGATCTGCGTGGCGGCGTGCATCCTGAAGGGCGTAAGGATTTGTCGGCGCAGCGGCATATTCGCGCCGTACCTTTACCCAAATATTTATACATTTCTTTGCAGCAGCATATTGGTGCCCCTGCCGTACCTATTGTGCAGGTGGGCGAGCAGGTGCTGAAAGGTCAGCTTATCGCAGCGGCACAAGGAAATGTTTCGTCTTCCATCCATGCGCCGACATCAGGTGTGATTGCCGCACTGGGCGATTGGAATTCACCCCATCCTTCTGGCTTGTCGGTGCCGACGATTACCTTGCAAAGCGATGGCGAAGAACAGTGGATTGCTACCGAGATTTCGAATGACCCTTTTACATTTTCTCCAGAAGAAATTTCTGCGCGGGTAGGGGCTGCGGGCATCGTTGGTTTAGGTGGCGCGACTTTTCCGGCAGCACTTAAACTTAATCTTAGCCGCAGTAGTGGTGTACACACGCTCATCATGAATGGGGGCGAGTGCGAACCGTATCTCACCTGTGATGACCGCATCATGCGGGAGCGTGCTGTTGAAATCGTTGAAGGCATTCGTCTGATTGCTATCGCGGTCGCCGCCAAAGAAATACTGGTTGGCATTGAAGACAACAAACCGGAAGCCATCGCTGCCATGCAAGAAGCGGCAAAGGGTAGCTCGGTCAAGGTAGTGGCGATGCCCAGCATGTACCCGATGGGCTCTGAGAAACAGATCATCCAAGTGCTGACAGGTAATGAAATTCCTGCGGGCGGTCGCCCTGCCGATATTGGCGTATTGGTGCATAACGTGGCGACGGCTTTTGCCGTGCAGCAAGCCATTCGTTTTGGTCGGCCATTGATTTCGCGCATTGTGACGGTGAGTGGGGGTGCGATTAAGGCGGCGTGTAACGTTGAAGCATTGATCGGTACGCCGGTACAGGAATTGATTGATTTTGCAGACGGTTATGTTCAGCCAGCTACGCGTTTAGTGTTGGGCGGTCCGATGATGGGGCAGCAATTTACCAATACCAGTGTGCCGGTAGTGAAAGGCACCAGTGGCGTATTAGCGCTTACGGCAGATGAAGTGGGGCAGGCTGAAGCATCGCCGTGCATTCGTTGTTCAACTTGTGTGCGCGCTTGTCCGGTAGGTTTGTTGCCACTGGAGATGGCGGCGCATATTCGCATTGCCGATTTGTCTGGCGCAGTGAATCTAGGGCTCAAAGATTGCATTGCTTGCGGTTCATGCTCCTATGTTTGTCCAGCGCATATTCCATTGGTTCACTACTTTAACTACGCCAAGGGTGACCTTGCGGCACAAGAGCGGATAAAGTTGAAGCAGGAATCCACTAAAAAACTTGCCGAAGCGCGCAACGAGCGTATCGCTCGAATCGAACGCGAGCGTGCGGAAGCGGCGGCAAAACGCAAAGCCGCACGTGAAGCGAAAGAACGCGCTGCCAAAGAAGCCGTAGCGAAAGCGGAGGCAGTATGAAAATGATTAATCTTCAGAACCGTCATTCCGGCGCAGACCGGAATCCAGATAATCGAATAATTTTCCGCGAAACGGGACAACACTTCAGTTTCGCCCGCTACGCGGAATGTTTTTCCTACTGGATTCCGGCCTGCGCCGGAATGACGGAGCTATTGAACCTGCCGAGGAATAGAACATGTACCCTATCGCCGTTTACCCTCATGCCCACGGCCCTATCTCCTTGAGT
>JAUYFR010000118.1 GCA_030690855.1 Gallionellaceae bacterium | reverse complement strand
GGAGCTATGCGTTAACCACTGACTTTATTGTTCAAGATAGCAATATAAAAATGAAGGAATTACTTTTAGAGGAAACTAGCTCAGGAGATGATTTCGCGACTAATTACACCGATATTAACTTCAAGCCTGAATTTGTCAGCGTTAAAGTGGCCGCTAGTGATATCAAAATCAATAAAGAACTGTCTGCAATTTTCAAAAGTTATGAGCAAAAACCACAAGCTTTTGTAGATGCAAATGCTAATGGAGTTGGTTTCTATATAGAAATCAGAAATAGTATCAACGCCAAAAAACCAGACTGGTTTTCAACGCCAGAGCAATCTAAAAATGTGGTTAGTTATGGTGTAGGAAACTCACATGAAGAAGCCATGCTCAGTGCACGCAGAGAATTGGCTTCTACGGTCAAAACCACCATTTCTTCATCCCTAGATATTTTGCAAACAAACAATACGTTTAAAACCCTTCAAGAAGTTACGCAACACACTCAAGCCTCAACCGATGTCGAATTCAAAATAGGGGATGTTTCGGTACTCCATCAGGCAGAGATGGATGGAAAGTATTACGTTGCGTTGTGTTATCGCTGTGTTGCGAATGGTTAATAGATACGTTTTAACAGGGCAAGGTCACTTTAGGTTTGGTAGTTGAGAATGGGGAAATATGGAAGGCGTTATCAAAACATTTTTGTCTGACAAAAAATATGGATTCATCAAAGGAGATGACGGCAAAGACTATTATTTTCGTGCTGATTCTTTTAAAAACAAAGCCGCAATAGAGAATATTTGTGATGGGGCGCTTGTTGTGTTTGATACGGTCGCAAGTCCGAAAGGCTATCGGGCTGTTGGCTGTAGCTTGGTGGAGCAATCAGGGGTTACAACGTATGTCACGCCGAGTGAATTTATGTTTTCAAAATCAAACAATCTTAAGGGATGGGACATCGTCGAAAGGGGTGATTGGATTGTTTGTGGTACATCACGAGACTCTCCTGATTCTGCAAAGAGTCAAATGGCATACAACGCTCGTTCTTTGGGGGCGAATGCGTTACTTGATGTTGAGTATTTTAAAACAACTGGTTCAGAACAGGGTACGGGACAGGGGACTTACCAATATACGATCCATAACTACAAAGGCCGTATTGCAATGGCGGCTAAGAAAAGCTTAAGCGGTGAGTTTAAATTGGAAGCGCTAATCGGAATTAACAAACGCGCCGTAGCGATTAAGGATGAATGTCTTCGAGCTAAACAGCAAAGCGATTTGGAAAAAAAGAAATATTTCACTTGGCTCGGGTTTGTATCAATACCAACTTTATTGATATCTGCGGTACTCAATGTTGAGGTGAGCTTATTTCTACTCGCCGGATTTTTTGTGGTTTGGGTGCTTATATATAACGATAAGACGGATAGAGCGGAATGGCTTCAAAGAAGCGTAGTAGTTGAACTTTCCTATTAATACTGTTTTATATGTATGAATGGAATGGTGCGAATCGCTTCTATATTGCAAGCAAATAAAACTAGCGCGGTACGCTTTGGCGTTTGGTTTCGCATGGCTGCAGTCTTACGACTAGCTTGCGCCAATACGCACACTTTGGATTTGAATTGAATGGCTGCTTGTGTAAAATAACACTTTGAGTTTGGCTGTGACTTTGGTAGTAAATTGGGTTCTCTATGGGAAATTCGGTGATGTCCATGATTAAAACGAGCGCAGATCGATCGTCATAAAAAAGGAAGCATCGATTGCTCACCACCTTTAAATATTGATTGGGAAAATAATGAATTTGATTCGTTTGTTTGCTTTAGTTGTAGTGTTAATTGTGCTGAACGGATGTTCTACTCAAAAAGACTTTGTTCGTCCGGCAAAAGATTCCTTCACCTTAGGGAAATCAACACGTGCGGATGTAATTAGAGCCGTGGGTGACTCATCTTCGGTTAGTAGTGTAGTCAGCCCTAGCGGTAAAGAGGTGGAAGTGGTTTCATATTTTTACCGTGAAAATCCTTCATTCTATGGAATGATTATTAATAAGCATTCGTTGCTTTATTCATTCTTTGAGAATGTTCTTGTGGGAGAGGAATACAACAGCGCTTACAGCAAAGATGAAACCAAATTCGATATCGATAAAATCACGCAGATTAAAAAAGGCATGGCTGAGTCTGATGTAATCTCCTTAATGGGGCCGCCGTCTGGTCGAACTGTTTTTCCAATTATTTCAGATAAAGACGGACACAGTCTGAACTACTCATATAGTTATGATCGCTTCATTGGTTTTGGCATTACTACACACAATGATTATCGTCTTGTTGTAACGATGGACAACAATAGTGTTGTATCAGACGTGCGGTATTCCAAAGATGGTATAGCTCAAGTGATTCAATAACTATGTTTGATCGTGCATAACAACCGAGACGGCAATTACTAAAGAGAAAGTAAAAAAATGAAACAAATGAAAAAAGTAGTTTTTTTGGCAGCAGCATTTTTGGGATCGGCATCAGCCTTGGCGCAAGACCGCTATGTCTCTTTGGACTACGGCAACGTGTCGATGAGCAATAATGGCGCATCGAGCGTGCCACAGTCAGCGTACCGCTTGGGCTTAGGTTACAAAAACAAAGGTAGTGAGAGTCTGAACACTTACACCGAGTTGTCATATATGAGCATTGGCGACTCAAACTATTCCGACAACACGGGAAGCTTTACTACTAAAACATCGTCCTTGCAGTTATCTGCATTGTTTGCGGCACCAGTAACGAGCGACTTTAGTGTATTAGCGCGGCTTGGGGTTGGGTTTAATTACGGCAAGTCAACTGGCACTGGCGGCTATTCAACACAAGGCTCTTCTGCCAATCGGACAGAATTCATCTACGGCATTGGCGTACGTTATTCTTTGAGTGAAAAGTGGTCAGTTGACGCTCAATATGAGTATCTCGGCAAGTTCGCTGCTTCTAGTACTGCTTCTGGCGTAGATGTCTCTACGACGACGGTTGGATTGAAGTACAACTATTAACGAAATCTAAACAGGATGAGGGACCACCCAGAGTGAAGGGTGATATTTCCCTTGCTGGGCAATAGAGTATAGCGAAATTGTCTGGGTAGCATTAATCGTGAGCCTTGTTCACAGAGTCCCACGGTGCTTGGGTCGCAAGCAGGCGATCCAAGCCGGGATTGGCAGATGGTGGCGTATTCAGCAAATCAGGAAACTGCTGGAAACGCTTCTCATCAAGGCTGAAATATACTTGATCAAGCATAACTCCTTGGGCTTTTTCGCAGGCAGCTTCAAGCATGAAGTCGGAGCGATTCTTGCCCATCATCCGTGCAGCTTGGTCAATTAGGTCGCGATGCTCGGTGTGGGCGCGCAGATTAATGGAAGCATCACGCATGGAAGTTCCCTTTCTTAAAGTTGCAGATTCTTTCAAATAGTTCTTTGGGAATTTGGTCATCTCTGTAAATTGAGTGAACGGCTGATTCGGAAGTAATGCTTCAAAACTTTCCGTAAAAAGCCCCTTAAACGGAGAGTTCACACAATGGCACCACGTAGTAATGCGGTCTTGCAGTTCCCCATCAAGCAAGTACCAAACATCGTAAATCGGAAAGTTCCGCTTCGCCTTAAAAATACCGACTATCGTAGCCGGGAATACTTAACGGAAATCGAAGTCGAGCAGTTGATGGATGCGGCAGGCCGGGTAGGGCGGCACGGCCACCGCGACTCGACACTAATCATGCTGTCCTATCGTCACGGTCTGCGCGTCACTGAGTTGGTCAGTTTGCGATGGGATCAGGTCGATCTCAAGCAAGGCCTGATGCACATCAATCGGTTGAAGCACGGCAACGCCAGTGTCCATCCCATAAGAGGGCCAGAGCTGCGCGCCCTGCGCAGATTGCAACGTGACTACTCCACGCTGCCCTACGTGTTCAGCAGCGAGCGCAAAGCACCGCTCACGTCGGATGCCATTCGCAAGATTCTAAGCAGGGCAGGGAAGGAGGCCAAGATGCCATTCACTGTCCACCCGCACATGCTCCGACATGCCTGTGGCTACAAGCTGGCGCAGGCAGGACAGGATACCCGTGCTATCCAACATTATTTGGGGCACAAAAACATCCAGCACACCGTCCGTTACACCCAGTTGTCGCCGGAGCGGTTTAAAGATTTTTGGAGAGATTAAACAAAAATTGTGGGGAAAAATGTTTGTAGTGCGTTTTTTTGATGTTTCTCGTTTCTATTTTTTAAAATTTATTTGTTACATTTGTTTCTGGTCCTACGAATCAATTTTTTATAACGCAAAGGAAATTTTATGTTTAAAAAAACAAATTTTGAAATTGTTGTTCGCCCACAAAATGCACCATCCTATCGAACTTCGCAGGAGTTTTATGTTGTCGAAGAGGGCAAAATCGAA
>JAUYFR010000117.1 GCA_030690855.1 Gallionellaceae bacterium | reverse complement strand
CAGAGCAATTGGCAGCAAGCAAATCAAACTAATGGCGAACGGATTAAAGCGGCGTTTTTCTAAAAAATTGGAAAAGAAAAATATCTAGGCCATCAAGCCAATTTGTAACTTCGATTCTTAAAGCTACAATCCTCCGTAATCACAATCTTTGGAAACGATCATGCGCACATTAAACCTAACCCGCCACAGTGGAGAACCAACCCGTCATACCGGCGTAGGCCGGTATCCAGCGCTTTTATTAAAAGGGCTGTTGGCGTTGACTGTGCTTCGCACAAATTATTTAACTTACTGGATACCGGCCTACGCCGGTATGACGAGGGAGAAAGAAGTCGGCTCCTCCCCTGTTAAGGGGAGGCAGTGAGGGGTTAGCGCTGCCTTGCTCACCGCATTTTTATTCAGCACCCTTACCGCCCAAGCCGCCGAAACCCGCGCCCTTAAAATTATCGCCACCGATTCGGTGACTAAACAAACCGGCGAAGTCACCCTTTACAACAAAAGCGTCGCCGTCATTATCGGCATCGACCAGTACGCTAACCTGCCCGCAGACAAGCAACTTACCTACGCCGTGAAAGATGCCAAAGGCGTGGCAGATGTGCTCAAGCGCCAATATAAATTCGACAAAATCATCACTCTCTACAACAAAGAAGCCACCCGTGACCGCATTCTTGATTTACTGACGGAAGAGTTACCCAGCCAACTCGGCGAACAAGACGCGCTGTTTATTTTCTGGGCAGGGCACGGTAATCAAGAAAGCTCACCCGAGGGCGACTTGGGCTATCTCATTCCTAACGATGGCGACATCAAAAAGCTCCGCACTAACATCAGCATGACCGAGATCCGTGACAACATCTCCAAGAAGATTCCCGCCAAACATATTTTCTACGTCATGGATGCCTGCTACTCCGGCATGTTGACCGACACCCGCTCCGTCGATAAAACACCCCGTCGTGATTTGGCTTATTTACAAGACATCACCAAAGAACGCGTGCGCCAAGTGCTGACTGCCGGAGGAAAGAATCAAGAAGTGTTAGACGGCGGCAACAACGGACACTCTGTTTTTACTGGAAGGTTGATTGAGTTGCTAGAAAAGACCGGCGACTTCATCACCGCCAACGAAATTCAAGCCATCATCAAAGAAAAAGTGAATGGTGATGCTCGTGCTAGAAACCATCAGCAAACGCCTGCCTATGGCACACTGTATGGCAGCGGGGATTTTGTTTTTATCCCCAGCCTCGAACAAAAAGTCGCCGACAACAAAGCTGAAATCGCCAAACTCGAAGCAGAGCTTAAAGCGATGGATGACGCCGCTGTCAAAGCAAAACTAAGCGCTAGCCAAGCCGAACAAGCTCGCGCCCAACGCGATGCTGATCTTGCCAAAAAAGCGATTGCCGGCAAACTCAAAGCCGAACAACTCAAAAAAGACCAACTTGCTTTAGAGGAAAAGCGTCGTCAAGACGAAGAAGCTGAACGTCAGCGCCTTATAGCTGCCAAAGGTGAAGATGACAAACGCCTTGCCGCCCTTAAAGCGCAAGCCGATGCAAAAAGAAGAAATACCGTCGCTACACAATCAGGAAGTTTTCCCACCATTGAATCAGCGGTTGCCGAAATCAAACGCCTCAACCAACAAATCAACGGCATCGAGGCGGGCTATGAAAAAGAACTCGCGCAAACCCGAGCCAAAGTCAGCCAGCGTTACGCCGCGCAACTCGCCGCCCTTAAAAACGAACAACGTGACGAATTTGAAACACCGGAAGAATTCAACGCCAAACAAAGCAAACAACGTAATGACCTAAACCGTCAGCGTGATTCCGAACTATCACGCCTGACCGCGACTGGACTATCTGCCGCAGAAACAGCCCCTATGCGCGACAGCATCCGCACCTTAGCCGAACGTGAATACAGCATCGGTGCAGAAAGCATCGCGGCAGAGCTGGGGGCTTACGATGCGGTAGCCAAAGAATTTACGATCACCTTAAAAAGTAAAACGCCTAACATCAAACTCGCCCTAAATGGCAATCTCCAATTACCCCTAGCAGAAGCCAAAGCCTTCAAGCAACAATGGGTAGCAGGCTTAGTGCGCCCTGAAGGCAAACTCAAAGCGGGCAGCGACAACATCGAAATTGCACTGGCGAACGATGCTGACAACTCACGTTTCAGCTACTTGGGTGGCGCGTTTCTCACGCCGAAGATGAAGCAGGAGCGGGAACGGGAACGGGAAGAGCAAACCTACCGCCCAGAAATGGTCAAAATCCCTGCGGCACAGCCTTTCTTCATGGCGAAAACCGAAGTGACCCAAGCTCAATGGCGCGCAGTGATGGGTAACAGTCCGTCTAATTTTTCAGGCTGTGACAATTGCCCTGTTGAAAAGGTGAGCTGGGATGACGTTCAGCTCTACCTGCAAAAGCTCAACACCAAAACGAACAAACAATATCGCCTACCGACTGAAAGCGAATGGGAGTTCGCCTGCTACGGCGGCAATAAAACTGAATACTGTGGCGGCAACGATGCGGGCTCAGTGGCTTGGTACGATGGCAATAGCGGCAATGAAACCCATCCGGTAGGGCAGAAACAAGCCAATGGCTACGGGCTGTATGACATGAGCGGCAACGTGTGGGAATGGATGAGCGATTGCTATGACGGTAACTGTGGCTGGCGCGTGCTTCGCGGTGGTTCGTGGTTCAGCAACGCAGGCCTCCTGCGCGCTGCCAGCCGCAGCAACGACGCGCCCGGCGACCGGTACGGCAGCATCGGCTTTCGGGTTGCCAGAACGTTCCCGTAGCGAAGCGGGAGGGAGCTTACTCCTTGGCACTTTTACCCTTTAACCCTTGTAAATTCACAAGGCCGTAGAAGAGAAATACTGGTTTGGTTTTAGGGCATAGGGCGAAGCCCCTCGCGGTTTTTTTTCATGCCGTCATACCGGCGAAGGCCGGTATCCAGCAAAAATAAAATCCCGTGCAACGCACGGACAAAAGCAACGGCCTGTTTAAAAAACACTGGATACCGGCCTTCGCCGGTATGACGAGGGAAAAGAGTCAGCTTTGAGTTAATCTCGGCTCTATTGGTGTGGTTGTTGAGTGTTGGCTTTGTCGAAAAGGTACAATCCAAAAATGAATACAATCTCTGTTGCTTCTATTCTTGAGCTTCCCGTGCAGGAGCGCATTCGTCTTGTTGAGCTTATTTGGGATAGTGTTGCGGCGACCCCTGAAGCGGTGGAGGTTTCGCCAGAATTAAAAGTTGAACTTGAAGCGCGCTTTGCGGAATTTGAAGCTAATCCTGAAGAAGGATATTCGTGGGATGAAGTTAAATCGCGTCTTAATGATGGCTCATGGCGTACCGCATAAAATTTTCTTCTCGTGCGTTGCGCGAGATCGGCGAGGCTCAAGCGTGGTATGAATTGCAGAACATTGGCCTCGGCCAAGAGTTTGTCGCCGCGATGGAGCTACAGTTAAAGCGACTTGAGCAAGCGCCGTTACTTTACGCCGAAGTTATTCCCCGAGTTCGTCGCGCTTTGCTTCCCCGATTCCCTTATGGTTTGTTTTATGCCGTGCAAGGTGATCTCGTTCATGTTTTTGCTGTGTTGCAAGATGTTCGAAATCCAAAGCGTTGGCCTAAAGGTCGCAAATAAAGGAGTAAAAATATGATAGATAGATTTGAAGTTCCCCTTTCTCAGCTCTCTTTCACCCAAAAATTGGATTTGATGGAGACGCTATGGGCGAGCATGACAATTCAAGAAAGTAATTTGGAAACGCCTGCTTGGCATGGTGCTATTCTTAATGAGCGCGAGGCGGGCTTACAGGCTAACCAAATAACGCTATCAAGCTGGGAAGAGGCAAAAGAAAGAATAAAGAAAAAAGTGGCATGAAAATAAATATCCTCAGTGTTGCAGAGGACGACCTCGAAGAGGGTTTTCGATTTTACGAATCGCAAGCTGAAGCTCTCGGTACTTATTTTCTTGATACGCTCTATTCTGATATTGACTCATTAGCCTACTTTGCAGGGATGCACCGCATCGTGTTGGGCTACCATCGGCTGCTCTCTAAGCGCTTCCCGTTCGCTGTGTATTATCGTGTTGCCAACGATGAAGTCACCGTATTTGCGGTGCTGGATTGTCGAAAAAACCCAAGTTGGACAAGAGTAAAATTATCCAATCACTGAAATACATAAGTTCAAAATGAACGAAAACACCCACAGCGCAATTACTCCTCAGCAAGCCATCACCTTGCATGGTTTGTTTTTGGAGCGCGTGAAGCGGACTCCTGATACCTTGGCGTATCGTTATTTCGATACGGCTAGCAATGCGTGGAATTCATTCACTTGGCGTGAGGCACAAGCGCAGGTGGCGCGTTGGCAAGCGGCGCTATTGCGTGAAAATTTAACAATGGGTGATCGCGTTGCGGTGATGTTACGCAATTGTCCGCAGTGGATTTTTTTCGATCAGGCTGCGCTGTCCTTGGGGCTAGTGGTCGTGCCACTTTATACGGTGGATAGGCCAGATAATGTGGCTTACATCGTGAATGATGCACAGGTGAAGGTGCTGTTGTTTGAAACGCAGGAGCAGTGGCAAGAGTTGAGTAGCGTGCGTAGCCAAATGACTACGGTACAGCGTTTCGTGAGTTTGGATGAGACAAATTCCAGTGAGCTCAGGTTGCAAAGTGCTAGCAAATGGCTGTCGCTCTCCGCGCAATTGCAAGCGTCAGTGCCAGTCGATAGTAATCAACTCACTACAATTGTTTACACCTCAGGTACGACGGGCAAGCCAAAGGGTGTGATGCTCAGCCATGCCAATATTTTGTCGAATGCTTACGCTTGCCTCGATACTTTTCCTGTCAGCCAACAAGATTTATTTTTATCTTTTCTGCCGTTATCACATGCCTTTGAACGCACGCTTGGTTATTACCTGACGGTGATGACGGGTGCGACCGTCGCCTTCGCTCGCTCAATTGCTTTGCTCAGTGAAGATTTACAAGCCATCAAGCCCACAGTGCTGATTTCAGTGCCACGCATTTATGAGCGTATTTATGCGGCGATTAACCAGAAGTTAAATGAGGGTTCGCCGCTGCGCAAAAAATTGTTTTATCTGGCAGTAGAGGTGGGTTGGGCGCGTTTTTTATATCAGCAAGGACGTGGTTCATGGCAGTTCAGTTTTTTATTGTGGCCGCTATTAAATTTGTTGGTGGCGCGCAAGTTGATGCAGAGATTGGGTGGGCGTTTGCGCAGTGCGGTGAGTGGTGGTGCAGCGCTTGCGCCTGAAATTTCTCGTGTGTTTGTCGGCTTGGGCCTGCCCATCGTGCAGGGCTATGGGCTGACCGAGACCAGTCCTGTCATTAGCGGCAATCATTTGAATAACAATTTCCCTGAATCGGTGGGGCAAGTCATTACGGGTGTACAGGTGCGTTTAGGTGAACATGACGCGCTGTTGGTAAAAGGGCCGAATGTGATGATGGGCTATTGGAATAATTCGCAAGCGACGCAGGCGATGATTGACGCAGAGGGTTGGTTAAACACCGGTGATATAGCGCGCATCAGCGAATCAGGTCATATCACCATCACCGGGCGCGTGAAAGAAATTATCGTGATGTCGAATGGTGAGAAATTGCCGCCTGCTGATATTGAAATGGCAATTACGCGCGATGCTTTGTTTGAACAGGTAATCGTGTTGGGTGAGGCGCGTTCGTATATGGTGGCAGTGGCGGTGGTGAACCCAATTGTTTGGCAGCAGTTAGCGCAAACGCTTGGCGTGCGTCACGACATGCCAGAATCGTTGCGCGATACACGGGTTGAGCAACAGGCTTTGCAACGTATTGCGGCGCAGTTAAAAGAATTTCCGGGCTACGCAAAAATTCATCGCGTGTTGTTGCAGAGTGAGCCGTGGACGGTAGAGAACGGCATTCTGACGCCGACACTAAAAATGAAACGTAATCGAGTGGTGGAGCATTTTGCCGAAGACATTGCAAAGCTTTATGAGGGGCATTAAGCATGACTGAAGATGAAACAACTTTGCCAACACGCCACGCCACTTTGAGAGTGGTGGCGATGCCATCAGATTGCAATATCACCGGCGATGTTTTTGGCGGGTGGGTGATGTCACAGGTAGATATTGCGGGCAGTATTCCTGCGGTGGCACGCGCAAAGGGGCGGGTGGTGACGGTAGCAGTGAATTCATTTCTGTTTAAAAAGCCTTTGTTTATGGGCGATGTGGTGAGTTTTTATGCCGATATTATTAAGGTGGGGCGCACTTCGATTACGGTGAACGTCGAGGTGTATTCGCAGCGTAACCC
>JAUYFR010000106.1 GCA_030690855.1 Gallionellaceae bacterium | reverse complement strand
TCGTGCGTTATAAATTTCGTCTCTGAAATCCATAAACATGCGTGAATGGAGCAAGACATCGACTATCCGTAATTAGCATATTGTGTTGAAGGTGTTACTCAAAATTTGAACATATTGTAGTAGCTCCCGCGAACAGGAATTTAATAGAGGGGCTGTGTTTTAGCGTTTCTGGCGAGATGTCACCGCTACACTTTTTGGAGAGGTGGTAACATTTTTTCGGACAGTGCTGGTGTTCCTACCGTCCAGCCCACGACGCCATCCTTACCCCAAGACAGTAGATAGGCCAGCGCGAACACCGACAGGGGGATGAAGTAAAAAGTGGTTAAAAAATTCCAGATTTATTTCAAATGCTTACACTGTGCTTACATTGCTTTTCAAGCAGGCTTTAAGTTATAAGCAATAATTGCTGCAACTCATTGATTTGGTGCCCGAAACCGGAATCGAACCGGTACGCCCGTTTTATCGAGGCGACGGATTTTAAGTCCGTTGTGTCTACCAATTTCACCACTCGGGCAGAGCGCTTCTACGAATAGAATTTGTGACTTCCTTTAAATTAATTCGCATTATACAGTGGTGCGATTTGCTTAAGGGCTTCAGTCGAAAGACCCATTTAACAAAATTAAATCAAAGCATTAGAAATTTTAAATTATTTACACTTCCCAATATACCGTCAAAAAAATTGGCATATTGTTTCCACCCAGTTTCTAATTAACCTGTGAAGACACTGCGATAATATCATTGAACAATTAGAACTTACTAGGATTTGAGGTAAGTTTAAATGTGTACACGGACGTTTTTTTATTATTTTGTTTTACTAGGTTCCAGCCTTCGCGGGAATGATACGGTTTATTGCTAATGGCTTAGCTGGGTTTAAGCCACCGAAAAACAAGCATGTCAAAATTGCTAGTCCACTGCTGAGGTGCTAAGTTCAAATTTCATTTCTTGAATTTTTGAGGGCGCCAAAACAGACTGATAAAAAGCCACCATGCGCTCAGCTTGCTTGCTCGCTGACCAACCATGCGCATATTCGCGGCCCGTTTCGCTTAGCCGCTCAAGCGCCTCTGCATCACCAAGCAGCTTTACCACCATTTGCGAAAATGCACTCACCTCTTCTTTAGCGATCCAAACCCCTAAGCCATCGCGTAACACATCTTTAGTGCCCAATTCAGCGGTAGAAACAACAGGCACTCCTTGCGCCATTGCCTCAAGCAACACGAGGCCTTGCGTTTCGGTGCGCGAGGAGAAAGTAAAAATGTCCGCAGAGCGATAGCAACTATTCAATTCAGTATTACGATCCAAGTAGCCGATGAATTTGACCTGTTTTTGAATCCCCAACTCCTCGACCTCCTGTTCCAAACTTACTTTTGCTGGGCCTTCGCCCGCAATCACAAACAACACCTTAGGGATTTGCTTGCTTACCTGCTCGACCACCTTGAGCAAAAAGCCAATATTTTTTTCATGGGCCACACGACCCACGAAAAGAAGCACAGGCTGATCTTGTGGAATGCCATGTTTGTTGCGAAATGCTTCACGATCTCCCAGCACAAAACTCGCTGGTTCGATGCCTGTGGGGATCACCTCGGCCTGAGAGGTCACTCCGTATTCACGCAAAATATGGAGCATAGGGTGCGATGGCACCACCATTCCGTCCAAGCTATTTCCTTGATGACGTGAAAATCGTTGCGCAATTTTTTGCATAATCTTTTTTGGCACAAAAGGAATGTAGTGATACAAATATTCCTCAAAGAAAGTGTGATAGGTCTCCACACAAGGAATATCTAAAAGCTTAGACAACTTAAGGCCGAGGTAATGCGCCACAAACGGTGTTTGCACATGAATCACGTCGTACTGCTCAGCGCGAAGTTTATCGAGCTGCTGCATCACCCACTTAAAGCTCATTAGACGATCTTCAGGATCAAATGGAATCTGGCGTGATGGCACACGCACAATGTCAGTCTCGTCAGCAGTTGTTTTCTGATATTCCGGCACAATCAAATGCACCGTATGGCCTTGCGCGCGTAAATTGCGGCGAAACGTTTCAATCGATGTAGAGACACCGTTCACTCGTGGAAAGTACACATCCGAGATAAATAAGATTTTCATAATTTCATCCTCAGTAAATTAAGTTATGCCGATTTTGTAATATTTTGCGGCACGATGGCATCCCAGTAAATCAGCTCCATTCGTCCATCCAAATGTTCAACAATCGCGGTGCAGCTATCCACCCAGTCACCGCAATTCAAATACGTTAGACCGTCCACTTCTTTAATCATTGGCCAGTGGATATGGCCACAAATCGCTCCATCCAAATTTAAATCACGCGCATGACGAATAACCGACTCTTCAAAACTGAAAATGAAATTCACCGCTGTCTTGATCTTGCGTTTGGCGTAGCCCGCCAATGACCAGTAACCGGAGCACTTAAAAGTTCTACGTAACCAAGACAAATAAATATTTAGGCTCACCAAAAAGTTATAAGCCATGTCGCCCAGAATCGCGACCCACTTGTGGTGTAACGTGACTTGATCGAACTCATCACCGTGAATCAACAGGTAGCGCTTGCCATCTGCCGCAATGTGAATGTGCTCATGCACAACCATCACATCACCAAACGATGAGCCAACGTATTCGCGCAAGGCCTCATCGTGATTGCCCGGAATAAAAAATACTTTTTCGCCATGCCGTGCACGGCGCAGCATTTTTTGTACGAAGGTGTTTTGCGCAGGAGACCAGTGCACTCCACCACGTTTCATTGACCACAGATCAACAATATCGCCGAGCAAAAATACATTTTCGGAAGAGTAAACTTTGAGAAATTCGAGGAGGTGATGCGCTTGGCAGGCCTTCGTGCCAAGGTGAATGTCAGAGAGAAAAATCGATCTAACCTGTTTTATATCTTGATTCTGCATGTACGCAGAATCGCATGCAAATGTTACAGCGCAATGACTAATTTATTACTGCAATATTAAATGTATCTATATGTTTATATTGAGTTATTTTAAATAGAAAAAGGCGCCCGAAGGTGCCCTTTTCAATTCTAGTTTACTACCCCCACAAGGAGGGTGAGTAATTAGAAGGAGTGAACTACACCAGCACCCATTGCTGTTGATGTTGAACCA
>JAUYFR010000104.1 GCA_030690855.1 Gallionellaceae bacterium | reverse complement strand
CAGCTTCAACGTGCAGGCTAAAAACTACCCCAAGCAATACATCAGATTAAAAGATAAAAGCAAAGTTGAGTTATCTGCTACCGATCAAGCACGCGCCATAGATGAGATTGCCGTTATTCAAGAGTTCAAACATCACTGGAGCGACTCGCCTGATACTGATTCCTCATTCATGCTTCCCGCTAAAGGTAAGATCGGAGGGCGCTTTGGCATGCGCCGTTTTTTTAATGGTGAACCTCGCGCACCGCATGTTGGTATGGACGTGGTCGTGCCGCGAGATTCGCCCATCAGGGCTAGCGGGCAAGGTAAGGTGCTGGCAGTCGATGATTATTTTTTTAACGGAAAAACAATTTTCGTCGATCACGGCAATGGTTTAATTACCATGTACTGCCATCTCAACCGAATAAATGTCGAGGTAGGTAACGCGGTAAACAAAGGACAGCTACTTGGTTTGTCTGGTGCTACTGGACGAGCTACTGGCCCTCATTTGCATTGGAGCGTCATTCTTAACGGGGTCATGGTTGACCCTGAATTATTCATTTAGCTTTGCCTATCAGATCAACTCTAACTTTGGGCTTGCTCTAAAAATACTTTTTTAAATTTTTTCACCTTAGGCGCAATCACGATCATGCAATAACCTTGCTCGCGATTTCTGGCGTAATAGTGTTGATGCTCTTCCTCTGCGCAATAGAAGGTATGTGCTGCCGTCACCTCAGTCACTAATTTCAGCCCACCACTTTGCAGGGCATTAATGTCTGCAATCGTCGCTTCAGCCTCTTGGCGCTGCACTTCGCTGTGATAAAAAATAGCCGACCGATATTGCGTACCCACATCATTGCCCTGACGATTTAAAGTGGTCGGATCATGAATCGTGAAAAAAACTTTCAGGAGCTGTTTATACGAAACTTGATTCGGGTCAAAAGTAATGAGCACCGCTTCAGCGTGTCCCGTGTTTCCTGTAGATATTGCTGCGTAATTTGGATTAGGCTCCTGCCCGCCAATATAACCAGACACTACGTTTTCCACACCGGGCATTAACTCAAATACGGCCTCCAAACACCAGAAACACCCACCCGCAAAAGTTGCGATTTGCTTATCACTCATTGCTATTTTTCCTTTAACTGATGACGTCGCGCACGACGCCTACTTAATTCCCACAAAACCCAAAAGCGCCAGCCGATGCGCACAACAATATAACCAATCCCTGCCAATAAAATTGCCAGCAACGGCAACCCTAACGCGAAGGATTTGCCCAAAGATGCCATCCATTGTATCAGCGGAAAAAACCAATTATCCCAACTTAAATCAGGGGTATTGATCTGCGCAGAAGCAATACCCTCCTGCCCTAACACCCACGCGCCAAGCTGATAAGCCAAGACATACAACGGAACGATAGTTAAGGGATTGGTATAGAGCGTGGCGAGAAATGCGATCGGTAAATTAACGCGAAACAGTACCGCAAACAAAGCTGCGCATAGCATCTGCAAGGGGCCAGGAACTAAGCCGCAAAACAGTCCGACTGCAACGCCGCCCGCGACCGAACGACGATGAAAGTGCCATAAATTATGGTGATTTAGCCAATGCGCGATAGGCTGTAGCCAGCGATTTTGCTGAATAGAAAGAGGGGTCGGCAGATGTTTTTTAAAATTTAGTTTTGGCACAGTGCGGTTTCAAATCAAGTGGCGCATAAGGTGTGGCGAAATATATCATCGAAAAAATACAACACTATTTAAATACCTTTACTCAATAACGTATTTCACTTTACGCCGAGCTCCTGCCTACAACTTTTAATGTGTACAGGGGTAGTCCTAACAAGTGTTATTTGGCTTGAGGCATATAAAATCAGAGGGTTCGCTAAGAAAAGATAATATAAGTCAATAAAATCAATGCGTTGTAATCAGTCAAACAAGAGTATTTTTAACCCTTTATTCCCCGTCTCAGCAAGCGGTGGACGCGCCTAAACTTCAGTCATCGAAAAGGAGAAAATCATGTTCACACTTTATGTTGACGGCGTTCCAGCAATTAAATTAGCCAATACTTCAGAAATTCCTGCGCCACAGGGCATCGAGTCTTGGCGTGTAGTGGATGACAATGGCAGAACGATTGCCGAGTATCTATAAGTAACCCTTTGTCACGCACCTGCTTGACACTAAACCAATATAAAAAGCCACCTTTTTGGGGTGGCTTTTTGCATTACGTGGTGGAGCAACTTCAATCACAAAAGCAATCTAAGAAATTGTTTATATTATGTAAATTAACGTCTAAAAACAGTGATGCCATTAAATATACCATGACTTTCAAACAGTTCTTTTCTCAATCGAACCATTGACCACTTGGCATAACCCCTCTTTCTTTTCCTACTGATAACCCCAGCCGCGCCTTATGCGGCATATATCAAGCCCTTTGTGGGCGCGAAGGCCTTTCTTTACTGCGCGGTGTCCGTCAATCCTTCTTCGCCAGCCTCTTGAGTAGCGATCTTTCCTCTCAAGCTAGCGCCCTTAATTTCTTTTTCTTTAATCAACTGAATGCAACCGAATAGCTCACTATCTGCACCACGTCTAGCTTCTAAGCGCGTCAGTCTTTTTGCTTCTGCTAGATGAGTATAAAAAAGATTGTACGCATCAACTTCCTCGTTGCGATTGTTTGCTTTGGGTGAATATTCGTAGCCGTGGATAGCTGTATGAACCGCTTGCAGATCAAAGCCTAAGTCTTGATTCAGTTGTTTACAAGAAGCGCTATCTAGAGCCATTGCGCTTGTTGAAAGTGCTATTAATGCTGCAAGAGTAATTGCTTTTACTGTTTGATTTTTCACGTTACTTTCCTTTTTTGTTGTCTAAGGTATTAACGTTTTAGAGGTATTTAAGGTTGACTATGTTTTAGACTGGGGGTTTCGTCATTAGAAACATTTTTTGTCTTAAATTCTTCTTAGAAAATCAAAGAACAAGATAGACCAGTTCCATGCATACTTAGTTAAAGGTTAAAACACATGGCTTATTTAGAAGGCTTAGCTAAAGCTGGCC
>JAUYFR010000099.1 GCA_030690855.1 Gallionellaceae bacterium | reverse complement strand
GCTCACCTGCTTGACGCTGTTGTAGATAGTATTTACCACAGGAATGCGTTGCAAAAGTGCATGCCACATATCCAGCAAACGCTGCCCAAATACATTGCGTGCCAGCAATCCTGTAAGACCCACTATCGCGACCGTCAGAATTACGCCCATACCCGGAATACGCCAAGCCGCTGGCAACAAAAGCAAAGACTGATCCATGATGCCGATGGTTAAATCTAGCACCCAGATTGTGATGCCGAGCGGCACCCAAACTAGCAAACCTGTGAACAGGTATTTTTTCATGCGCCGCCAGTCACTGCCGGGCAGGAAGCACAGCTTGAAGGTTCACATTTTGGAGCAGGTGGATTTTTAAAGTCAGTTGCGTAATAACCACTACCTTTAAGTTGGAAGCCCGCAGCAGAAAGTTGCTTACTAAAAGTTTCTTTGCTGCACTCAGGGCAAGTCGTCAACACTGGATCGCTCATTTTTTGCATCACATCTTTTTGGATGCCACAGCTACTGCAACGATATTCGTAAATAGGCATTAACGCCTCCTATTAGGGTTTCTGAAAGGCGCGCATTATACCCTAGACGATGTTCAAACAAAGTCTTCGCGCCACTCGCCAACCTTCAAATCAATTAATGTCCATTCGCCAATTGCAAAGCGAATTAAGCGCAAGGTGGGGTGTCCGACTGCGGCAGTCATGCGCCGCACTTGGCGATTTTTTCCCTCGCGAATGGTGAGTTCCAACCAAGCTGTTGGAATGGTTTTGCGCTCACGCACCGGCGGATTGCGTGGCCAAAGTATTTTGGGCTCATCCATCAGGCGAGCTTGTGCTGGCAAAGTTAAACCATCTTTGAGTTGCACCCCTTTTTGCAATTGCATCAGTGCGGCGGCATCTGGCGCACCCTCGACCTGCGCCCAATAAGTTTTAGCTTGCTTATGTTTAGGATCAGTAATGCGATGCTGCAACTCTCCATCATCGGTAAGTAACAAAAGCCCTTCACTGTCAGTATCTAGGCGACCAGCGGCATAAACCTCGGGAACGGGAATATAATCTGCCAACGTTGGATGCAGACCATCTCGACTGAACTGGCAGATCACGCCATAAGGCTTATTGAACAGCAGAATGCGACTCATTAAATTTTTACTATTTGCAGAAAATGTTGTGAAGTATACGAAGAATTTATTACTGACCACTCACTAAATTGAGAAAAAACATGACGACCCAAAAAATCATTTATACATTGACCGATGAAGCCCCCGCACTTGCGACCTACTCTTTGCTTCCCATTGTTCAAGCCTTCACCAAGGCTGCTGGTGTTCTCGTTGAGACAAGAGATATTTCACTTGCGGGGCGCATACTCGCCAACTTCCCCGAGAATCTCACCCCCTCGCAAAAAATAACCGACCAGCTAAGCGAACTCGGCGAGCTCACGCTAAAATCTGAAGCCAATATCATCAAGCTCCCTAACGTAAGCGCATCACTCCCTCAGCTAAAGGCGGCTATCAAAGAACTACAAACTCAGGGCTACAAAATACCCGATTACCCAGATGCCCTTCAAACAGAAGCTGAAAAAGAAATCAAAGCGCGTTACGGCAAAGTGCTCGGCAGCGCAGTAAATCCTGTTCTGCGTGAAGGCAATTCAGACCGTCGCGCCGCCGCCTCGGTAAAACAATTCGCACGAAAGCACCCTCACCGCATGGGCAAATGGGCCACCGATTCCCAAACCCGCGTAGCGCACATGAGCAATGGCGATTTTTATGGTAGCGAAAAATCAGTCACCGTAGCGGAGGCTGTCAGCACCCGCATCGAATTCGTGGGCAAAGATGGCAAGGTCACCGTACTCAAAGATAAGTTATCGCTCAAAGCCGGCGAGATCATCGATTCAGCCGTGATGAGTCGCCGCGCACTGCGCAAGTTCTACGCAGAACAAATCGAAGCTGCGAAAAAAGAAGATGTTTTGCTATCGCTACACCTCAAGGCCACCATGATGAAAGTATCTGACCCCATCATGTTCGGCCATGCCGTTTCTGTTTTTTTCCAGAATGCGTTCGACAAACACAGCGCATTACTTAAAGAGCTGAACGTCAATTTAAATAACGGCTTCGGCGACGTAGAAGCAAAGATATTTGCGCTACCTGAAAAGAAGCGTGCCGCCATCGTCACCGACATTGCCAACTGCTTCAGAAACCAACCGCCGCTGGCGATGGTTAATTCCGACAAAGGCATTACCAACCTGCACGTACCCTCCGATGTGATCATTGACGCTTCCATGCCACCGATGATTCGTGACGGCGGAAAAATGTGGGGAGCCGATGGCAAAGCTTACGACACGCTGGCGATGATTCCTGACCGCTGCTACGCCACGGTGTATGTCGCTACGGTAGAGGATTGCAAAAAGAACGGCGCGCTCGACCCTGCCACCATGGGCTCTGTACCGAACGTTGGCCTAATGGCGCAGAAGGCTGAAGAGTACGGCTCTCACGATAAAACTTTCGAAATCGCTGGTGATGGCATCGTGCGCATTGTTGACGCTGCCGGAAAAGTTTTGCTGACACAAGACGTCGAGCAAGGTGACATCTTCCGCGCGTGCCAAACCAAAGATGCGCCGATACAAGATTGGGTGAAACTCGCTGTCGCCCGCACTCGCTTATCCAATACGCCCAGCATTTTCTGGCTAGACAAAAATCGAGCACATGATGCGCAGGTCATCGCCAAGGTTGAAAAATACCTAAAGGATCACGACATCCAAGGACTCAACATAAAGATCATGGAGCCGTCCGAAGCTTGCCGCGCCACATTAGCGCGCGCCCGCGATGGCAAAGACACCATCTCAGTTACCGGCAACGTATTGCGTGACTACCTCACCGATTTGTTCCCTATCTTAGAGCTTAATACCAGCGCCAAAATGCTGTCGATTGTTCCACTAATGAACGGTGGCGGGCTATTCGAAACAGGTGCGGGAGGCTCAGCACCGAAGCATGTGCAGCAGTTCCTAGAAGAAAATTATTTGCGCTGGGATTCACTGGGAGAGTTTCTTGCACTAGGTGTGTCACTGGAACATTTAGCACAGAAATTTAACAACGCGAAAGCACAGGTTCTAGCCGACACACTTGATCAAGCCAACGGCAAAATACTCGACAACAATAAATCACCTTCTCGCAAAGTGGGTGAGATTGATAATCGAGGCAGCCACTTTTATCTAGCGCTTTATTGGGCCCAAGCTTTGGCA
>JAUYFR010000087.1 GCA_030690855.1 Gallionellaceae bacterium | reverse complement strand
ACCGAGGAGGATTATCACAGTTACCTCCATTGGCTACAGAAATCGGCTGCCGATTGGGGCTGCGCCATTCACGCTTATGTGTTGATGACCAACCATGTACATCTGCTGGTGACGTCGCAAAAGCCAGAGGGCATTGCCAAGATGATGCAATCCATCGGGCGGCGCTATGTGCAATACATCAACCGCAGTTATCACCGCACAGGCAGCTTGTGGGAGGGACGCTTCAAATCCAGCTTGGTGCAGGCCGAGGAATATATGCTGACCTGTATGCGCTACATCGAACTCAACCCAGTGCGCGCAAACATGGTGAACGACCCGGCGCAATATCGCTGGTCAAGCTATCGGCATAACGGGTTAGGGCAAGTGGATGAACGCATCGCACCTCATTCCTTGTATCTGTCTCTGGGCAAGGATGATGCTATTCGTCAGACTGAATATCGTGGTCTGTTCCGCAGCCAGTTGGATGATGAGGCGTTGGCAGACATACGACTTGCTCTGGCACAGGGGCAACCTCTGGGTAGCGAAAAGTTCTCAGAGATGATGTGTGCGGCGGTTGGGGTGAGGCGTTCGCAAAGAAAACCGGGTAGGCCGACGGCGAAGCAAAACCAAGGTGCGAGAGTCGAAGATCAAACAGATTTTGGATTTTGAACAGCAGAGGTGAAATGCAAAAACATATTGCGATGCTGACCCATTTAATTTGACCCATTTAATTTGGTCTATTGGAAAGGAGAATCGCATGAACGCACCGCACACAGTGATGCAGCGAATCGTGAAGTTGGGATTGATTTTGATGATGGGGGTGAGCATGAGCGCGTGTTCAAAAAGCTGGAAGGAAGAAGTGCAGTTGCATGATGGCAGCAAGATCGTTGTGGAGCGCATGGTTGATCGGGGCGGGCGGCACGAGATCGGGCAAGAGTCTCCAATTAAAGAGCAAAGCATGGTATTTGACTTGCCAACTACCAATGAGCGCATCACTTGGAAAACGGAGTTCAGCAAAGACATTGGCCTTGCTGATTTCAAGCCGATACTGCTTGATATTGTTCAGGGCAAGACTTATATCGTGACTACCCCGATGGGCTGCCTAGCCTACAACAAATGGGGACGACCGAATCCGCCTTATGTTGCTTTTAAATACGAAGGTAAGGAGTGGAAACGTATTCAGCTGCAAGAGCTGCCAGCAGAAATCAACACACCCAATTTAATCATTTCGTCACCCGATGACGAGGTGGGCAAAATTGGGAAGAGCTTCGTACCTACTGAAATTATCAAGAAGCTTAATGGCGAGCTAACCCAACCCGAATACAAAACCATTTTGCGCGAACCGCTTCCGGCTGCTCGCATAAACGAGATGTGCGAACCAATGGTGCATTACAAATGTGGATGGACTGGCACAAGACCTGATGGAACATTTGATAAAGAATTTATGGATCGCATGTGTAAGTAACGTAATTCCAAAATAGGAGAAATAATCATGGCTACACAATTTGAAATCGACTGCGCACTGATGGCTGGTGCTGCGTATTTTGATACACGCGCCGACCTTAACCGATTTCCAGCCCCACAAAACTGGGTTAGCTTTAACCATCAATCAAATAGTAGTAGTGGCTTTGAAGCCGTCTCTTTTCAAAGTCAATGTTCAAACGACATCGTTATCTCCTTTGCCGGTACCTACGACCAATCAAACCCTGATTTTATAGCCGATGCCAATCTAATGGCGGGTCAGCTTTCAGATCAGTTATTGCAAGCTGCGGAATACTATGCACAAGTCAAAATTGCGAACCCCACTGCCAATATCAAGACCTCAGGGTCAGCATCGCATTTAATTTTCCAAGGCCATGCTATGTCGCATAAAGCTTCAGGCGCACAAATCTGGGTGAACCAACTATAATCTAGTTGTGAAATTTCTTTTTGGCGAATCGTCCGCTATGTAAGTTAAAGAAAAGGACTACCCTGAATGTCAATAGAGTTCCAATGGGACAAGAAGAAAGCGAGCCTGAATTTCAAGAAGCATGAAGTTAAATTCGAAGAGGCGACAACGTGTTTCTACGATGCTTTGTCAAATACCATTTCAGACTCAGATCACTCAGAAGGTGAAGCTAGATTTCTACTTTTGGGACTATCCAACCAGTCTCGCCTTATCGTTGTTTCCCACACAGACAGCGGAAATATAATCAGAATAATCAGCGCACGACTAGCAACCAACAAGGAGCGTAAATATTATGAAATCAAAAAATGACGATCTAAAACCAGAATATGACTTTTCCAATGGCGTTAAGGGAAAATATGTTTCTCGCCTAGCCAAGGGCGCAAACGTTGCTGTATTGGACAGCGATGTGGCATCAATATTTCCAGACTCTGCCTCAGTTAACGATGCCTTGAGAGCATTGGCTCAAATCATACAAGCTCGTTCCCCAAAAGGGTCATCAAGGCAAGTAAAGCACACCTAGATTATTCGAGTTTTACTAATAATATCCAGTGCCCAGAATCGTCTGATTCGGCGAGCCACATAGCTAGGATGCGGCACTAGCGGATATACGCCTAGCGCTGGCTCAAGGGCAACCGCTGGGGAGTAAACGTTTTAGTGAGCTGACGTGTGCTGCTGTCGGGGTTAGGCGAGCCCGTAGCAAACCCGGCAGGCCGATTAAAGCACCAGACCGAGATGGCGTTGAAGTGGGGCAGGTTAATTTTGGATTTTAATTTTAGAATCGTTCGAGAGTGTTGCACCATAAACCTACGCGCCCACATTCGTAAATTTCTGCCGTAGCCGTTGCTGTGAAAGCACCACAATCATTTCGCGCGAACTCTTCCCAGCGGGGGGTTTGACTAAACTTTCTGCCAAGGTATTCCCAGCCGCCAACATCGGTGAAACCTTTTCAATACGCTCCAGCGGGATTTCTGGAATCTCTCCCAGCTCATCCACCATCACACCGATCAGTGTGTCGTTCTCATCGCCCATGCGCAGCACAATGATCTGGGGTTCATGGCCGCTGCGGCGTTTGTCTTCTTTGCCCAACATACCCCACAGCCCGACCACCGAGATGAGTTTATCGCGGTACATGATGTAGCCGAGCTGACTGTCGCCCGAACCCGGCACACGGGTCAGGCCTTTGATGTCGATAGACTCAACCACGTGATCCGTCGGAATACCCAGCCAGTGGCTATCCACATAAAAGGTGGCAATCTCAATACACTCGCCGCCATCAGCCGCCTTGATCTCTGCGCCTTGCAAGCGTGCGCGCCCGGCAGCTACCCCGCCCCTGCGCTCATCCTGCTTGTACTCACCTAATGGCGCAAATATCAGCGCGATAACTTCATTACGGTAAGCATCTGATTTATCTTTATATTCTCGATAACCTTGAGACATGCACGCGCCCACCGCATAGTAATGTCCGCTGAATACGGCGATTCCCGATTTCCGTTCGCCGCTCGCAATGCGGAAATAGGCCTCCTCTAGCTCCAACTTCATGCCGGGCTTTAGGTCTGCTAGCGTTGAGGCAATGATGCGATGTTCGCGATCTGCAAATACACCAAAGCAACCCGCAGGAACGGCACCACTTTCATCATGCGGCAATGCATCATTCAACATCGCCATAAACTGAGGCGCGGAATCAAATACGATGCCGATACCACCGACGATGCTAGGCGTCACGCTCTGATCGCGGATGTCGGCGGCATAAATGTAGGCATGTCGATCTTGATACAAAGGGCTAGCAACAAAATCTGATACGGCATAGCTTTGATTATTCCCCAGTGACAAGGTACGGCGCACCCATTCCTCGTTCAGCACTTGCCCGCAAGTATCCTGATATTTTGGATTGGACACGGCTAGTGCCCGACCACTGCGGTCGAACACCACCAAGTTGTCATACACGGTGTAAAGGCTGTTGATATGCACCAAGGTCTTGGCGATTTCACGCAGCGCATCCGTATCCGGCGAGGTGCCGGAAAGCGCGCGACGAAACACTGACGACAGTGCCCACCAGCGCGCATCGTTGGCGCGTTCATATAAGTTGCGATCCATAATGTCGATGGCCAGCGCTGCTTGGAATTGACTATCTTGCAAGATGCTTGATACCACAGTCTGGTGCAAATTACTGATTGACTGATCGAACACATCTTGTGTCTTAAGTCCGGTATTGCTGATCTCCCACAGCAGAATTTTG
Source organism: Gallionellaceae bacterium (assembly GCA_030690855.1). Lineage (GTDB taxonomy): Bacteria > Pseudomonadota > Gammaproteobacteria > Burkholderiales > Gallionellaceae > PALSA-1006. The sequence goes on along the minus strand of JAUYFR010000087.1, from coordinate 299 downwards.
GAGAACGCCGGATTCAGCGCTTTGTTATCGCTCCGCTGGCTAACATTGCCGTTCCACACTGAGCGATTCAACGCGCGTTGTATCTTGGCTGCGTGTATTGGAATATCGCGCAGCGCATCACCAAACAAACGCGGATTACTCATCACCGCAGCCAAGGCGTTTTCGGGAATAGCCGCATCGAGAAAACGCCCATCTTCATGATCGAACGCATGCTCCAACGGCAGCATCACATGCCCGTACCAGCCCGGCCCCATGTAGCCTTGATAACCCTGCGTCGCCCGCGTCACGGCCAGATACTC
>JAUYFR010000082.1 GCA_030690855.1 Gallionellaceae bacterium | reverse complement strand
CAGCATCTATCCTAGCCATTTCCTCACGTAAACTCGCACCAGCTTGCGCACGCGACAATACTGCAAGCGCATAAAAATCGCGCGTCTTAGGGTTTTGCCAAGTTTTTGCAATACTAATTCCGCTAATTACCTTGTCGGTCTTAGCTGAAATTTGTTGCCTTGCGACGTGACTGAGTTGTTCATTTTTTTCAGCGCGCGAAATTGTAGTATCGCTTTCCGCAACCACCTTTATATGCACTTCAAAAATAGACGCAAGCTCACCGCGGGCACGGGCCGAGGCTTCATCCAGCGACCCTCCGACTCCCCGACCAAGCAAATATTGATTACTCGAAAACTCTGTGGAATCACCCGCTATCCAGCTCGGTTGATTTGCAAACACAAATTGCGGCAAGAACAACACCACAGCAGAAATAACCGTGCTAAAGAATTTGGCAAAACTTACTAAGTTAGTTTTCATATCGATGCCCAATCACTCGCTATCGAATGAGCGCGCCTTTAACATCTTTTTTCAATTTTTTCTGACCAATCCAAATCTTACGGTTATCGTCAGTACTTACTAAAGTTAAATCGACTTGATAGAAGCGTATTTGCTCCCGTCCCGAGGCGTCAATAATCGTATTAATCGCCCCTATTAGCATATAGTCCGCAGCGACTTCACTACCTGCCGCCTTTCTACTCATCTCTGTTGCATGAATATCCATATCCTTTCGTTCTTCGCGAAGCCCGTCACGCTCCTCTACTGAAGCAACGACTTCTACCCTCCCTGAATTAGCAAAAGCACGCTCCAGATCAGCCACAAAAGTTCTCGTATTAATATGCTCATGCGAATAGTTGCGAACCTTGCCGATAATCACAACAGGCGGCTTGCCCGATTTTTTCGTATGATTTTCAATCCAAGATTTAGTCATTGCATCGCGGATCATTTCCTCTGACACAAGGCGTGAATCAGTGTCATTCCAATTACCGGAGAGATCATTAATTTCATTGAGACTCAAACGAGAAACCTCAGTTGCGCAGCCCAATAAAGCCAATGTAACTAGGCAGACCAATAAACAATTTCTCATCGTAGACACGTGAACTCCTTGGGTAACAATATTGAAACTACTAAGCATTTCCCAAATTTCGGCTCGGCAAATTAATTCGCTTAGCAAAATCTAACATGCGATGAATAGGCTGTACTGCACGCGGAATAATCTGCGGATCAATCAAAATTTCATTTTTGCCGTTTTCCAGCACCTCCGCCAAATTAAGCAAGCCGTTCATTGCCATCCACGGACAGTGACTACAACTGGTGCAATTCGCCCCTTTGCCCGCAGTAGGCGCTTCGAGAAAAACTTTATCTGGGCATAAAGTGCGCATCTTATGGAGGATACCGTTATCGGTAGCAACGATAAATTCATTTGCCTTCGATTGCTGCGCAGCTTTAATCAATTGCGTGGTTGAGCCCACCACATCGGCTAACTTCACCACCGCTCGCGGCGACTCAGGATGCACCAACACTAGCGCGCCAGGATGCAGCGCTTTTAATTCGATTAATTCTTGCGCCTTGTATTCATCATGCACGATGCACGAACCTTGCCACAGCAACATATCAGCGCCTGTTTGTTCTTGCACATAACCGCCTAAATGCTTATCCGGCGCCCACAATATTTTTTTGCCTTGCTCCATTAAGTGCTTCACCACTGGCAATGCAATGGAGCTGGTCACCATCCAATCTGCACGCGCCTTTACCGCCGCACTGGTATTGGCATACACCACCACCGTGCGGTCTGGATGCGCATCACAAAATGCCGCGAATTCCTCTGCCTGACAGCCCAAGTCGAGCGAGCATTCCGCCTCTAGGTCAGGCATCAATATACGTTTTTCGGGATTTAAAATTTTCGCTGTCTCACCCATAAAACGTACGCCTGCAACGACAATCGTTTTGGCCGAATGCTGGTGGCCGAAATTTGCCATGTCGAGTGAATCAGAAACAATACCGCCAGTGGCTTCAGCTAAATCTTGCAAATCGGGGTGAACGTAATAGTGTGCCACTAGCACAGCATCCTGCTCTTTCAGCATGTGTTTGATGCGTGCAATCAGCTCTACCTTTTCACTGGCCTCCGGTTCGCGCGGCTTTTTCGCCCACGCATGGGCTGTACTGCAAGAGGCTTGAGCAGTATCAGGATGATCGTAAGCAATCGAAATTACGTTTTCAGTCATGTTGAATGCGCTCTGGTAATTGCAAAATCGCCGCTCGGTTACTTGGCGAAAACACTTTTTCTGCCGCAATTTTGTAAGGTAGCCACTGGTAACTCACATGCTCACGTGGTGCGAGTTTTACGGCTACTTGATGTGACAATTGCAAACCAAATACATGCTCAGTGTTGTGTGTCGTGCCCGGAGGAAAGCGATGCACCCACTTGGCATAGATGTCATACACATTTTGTAGCTGCCAATCGATGAGTTTAAATTGCGTTGCGTCGATGCCGGTTTCTTCCGCCACTTCGCGAATCGCCGTTTCACGCAACGTTTCTTCATCGTCACGGCTTCCTGTAACTGACTGCCAAGCCCCTGCGTAATCGGCGCGTTCTATTAACAACACTTCAAGTTTCTCGGTGTAAATCACCACTAATGCAGAAATAGGCTGTTTATAAATCATTCGACAACAACACCCAAAACGGTTTGTTTTGCGATTTCCAGTATTGCACGGTCTCGCTAAAAACGCCTGACACGATTTCAAAATCGGCTTCACTTAGTCCAAGTCGCTCGCCACCATTCCGTAGCAACAGCACATAACCTTCTGCCGGCAACCAAGCAAGGTCGGTCATCACATCCGCTAACGCATCCCAGTTATGACCAAACCAATCAGGCGCTTTTAACACCTGTGCCAACTTAGCCAAAAGCGCACCCTTGCCCGTCACGTCAAGCAAATCGCACTCAAGCAAATTCAAGCCAGACAATGCCACATTCGCTTCTAGCATCGTCAACGGGCAATTCAACACATAGACACCGGCCTCGGTGACATCTTGCAAGCGTGAACACAAATCAGTCATGGCTTACTCCTTGATGCGTTTGAAGGATTGATAATGATCACCAGTGTAATAACACTCGGGAACGACACCGCACACAATACGACGTGCGCCACGATTGTGGGCTCCCGGTGTTTTTACGGTGTATTCTCGATAGTAATTTCTTGATTGCAGTGGCAATTGACGCTCGCGATTACCGAACACGACGCCATCGCGAGGATAAGGGAAAGGGCCGCCTTGTTTGATGAGATGAAAGGTGTCACGTGCTTGGGGCGGTAGTTCTACAAGTAAAATGGCTGAGATAGCTACTGCATCTTGCGAATAATGATTACGTGCTTGAACCTGTGAAACACAAAGAAATGATAACGAAAGAATGCAACTTAAAACTGCTCTATTCGTCAGCCCCATGCTCATTCCTCTAAAAAATAATCCGAATCAATTTTCTTGATTTCATAGGTTTCTGATACCGAAACCCCTACGTTGTAATCAATCATCAAATTTGCCAGCATGATCCCATCAATCAAAACCACGCGCGGTTCATGCCCCAATTGGCTTACCACTTCCTTTGCCGCCTTAGTGAATTCAGAGGCCGTTACAAAGATACCTTTCTTGGCCTTACGGGTCGCCAATGCACCAACAAATTGCTGCATATCTGGGCCTCCAACCGTATTCCCTTCCTTCCAGCGCTTGGCTTGGATGTAAATCACATCCAAGCCAAGCTTGTCTTCATGTATCACCCCATCGATCCCGCCATCTCCGCTGCGTCCCGTTACCCAAGCACTGCCTTGCTGCGCACCGCCATAACCCATTTTCACAAATAGATTGACCACCAATTTCTCAAAGAAAAATGGGGTTCCCACTCGTATTTGATCCAATATTTCGCTAACCAAATTATCTCGAATGCTTTTTACACCACTGGCAATTAGCTCATCTGGAGTGGCGCTTTTTATAACAGTAACTTCAAGCGGTTGCGGAGATATTTCTGATTGACTCTGATTTTCTCTAGCCGAGATATATTCTGGAAATTGCTCAAGAAATTTCAGGTTGATGGAAAGAGGAGGTATCTTTAAAACCTTCTCACCATTCGTAGAAATTTTAAAGTAACCACGCCTTGGTTGCTCAATCAATCCAGCTCTTTTTAAGTAGGTTTTAGCCCAAGCAGTCCGGTTATACATCACCCCTTGACCACTGACTTCCGACGATAAATTGCGCTCCTCATCAGTCAACTGAAACTGATCGGATAATAATGTCGTCACTTCCCGCATAGCGTGTTCCTGCTTATCAGCCAATAGCTTCAATAGTGGAAGCATCAGCGTCTGAAAATCAGGAATCGCCATTTTGAATTATTCCTTGGCGGCTTCGGTCGGTGCGGGCTGACGCAAACGGATGTGCAGTTCGCGCAACTGCTTTTCGTCCACCGCAGACGGCGCCTGCGTCAGTAAACATTGCGCGCGCTGGGTCTTGGGGAAAGCGATTACGTCGCGGATGGATTCGGAGCCGGTCATCATGGCGACGATGCGGTCGAGGCCGAAGGCTAGCCCGCCGTGCGGCGGCGCGCCGTATTGCAGCGCGTCGAGCAGGAAGCCGAACTTGAGCTGCGCTTCTTCCGCGCCGATGTTGAGCGCGCGGAACACCTGCGATTGCACCGTTTCCTTGTGGATACGCACCGAGCCGCCGCCGAGTTCAGAGCCGTTCAATGCCAGGTCGTAAGCCTTGGCCAGGCATTTGCCCGGATCGCTTTCCAGCAGCGCGAGGTGTTCGTCCTTGGGCGCGGTGAACGGATGATGGCAAGCCGTCCAGCGCTTGGCTTCCTCGTCGTATTCGAACATTGGGAAGTCCACCACCCATAGCGGCTCCCATGCCTTGCCATTGACGTAGCCCTTCTCGTGGCCGATCTTGCCGCGCAACGCGCCGAGCGCATCGTTGACGATCTTGGTCTTGTCTGCGCCGAAGAAGATTAGGTCGCCGTTCTGCGCGCCGGTGCGTTCGATGATGGTTTTCAGCGCCGCCTCGTGAAGATTTTTCACGATCGGCGATTGCAGGCCGGTCTCGTTGAGTTGTGTAATGTCGTTGACCTTGATGTAGGCCAGCCCCTTCGCGCCGTAAATCTTCACGAACTCGGTATAGCCGTCGATCTCGCCTCGGG
>JAUYFR010000072.1 GCA_030690855.1 Gallionellaceae bacterium | reverse complement strand
ATTGACGTTGCGTGGGATAAAAACATCAGCAAGCTATTTGATGTGAGCATCAAACTGATCGTTGCTAACCAACGTGGCGTGCTTGCTAAAGTTGCCTCATCAATCGCTGACGCCGAGTCCAATATTGAAAACGTTCACTTCAGCAATGAGGGTGAATACACCGCACTTTATTTCACGCTACAAGTGAATAACCGGTTGCACTTGGCGAGCGTTCTTCGAAATCTTCGCAGAATTAGCGAAGTCATTCGCATCACTCGTGTGAAGAGCATTCCCGCATAAGCGACTAGTCGTTCAATTCATCACCTTGAATCGGCACGCTTGTCGCTATCGCTTCGTCACAACACTCCGCAGCAGCTTCCCACTCAAACTCATCGTGAATTGAACTTTCGCGCAAATTGAATTTTGCGAAATCTTGTGGCGCAACGGAATACAACAAACCATAAGGAATTGCCTGATGAACTTGCATGATTATCTCCTTGATTATATTGAGTTAAATTTAAATCATTAAGCCGCAATTGCATCCATCAGCGCTGCTTTTTTAGTTTTACCGGCACGTGAAGGTGGACGGCAGATGCCGCAGACGTAGTTTTTAGTTAGTTCGTCGGTATGCGTAACGAAATGACCTCCACATTCTGTGCAGGTGGTCAGTTCGAGCATTTTGGCATCAAAGAAGCGGGTCAAGAACCAAGCGCGGGTGATGCTGAGCTCTGGTTGGCCTTGAGAGATTTCGATCTGTTCAAGATACAGGCGGTAGCTTTTAATCAGTGCTTCTACGCCAGTGACGCTGGTGTTCTTGATGAGATATTGGTAAATATCCATGAACAGAGAGGAGTGGATATTGGGTAGCCAGCTCATGAACCAGTCGGTGGAGTACGGCAGCATGCCTTTGGAGGGAGATTCTCCTTTAACTTCTTTATAAAGCTTTAGCAGACGTTCGCGGCTAACTTGGGTTTCGGACTGGAGTACCTGAAGGCGCGCCCCTAGGTTGATCAGTTCGATGGCCAGTTGGATTTCGCGGGCTTCGTTCACTACGCTTTTGTTTTTCATGATGTTTCCCCTGTTTTGGTAGGTCGGGTTTCAACCCGACAACTCGTTAAACCTGTCGGGTTGAAACCCGACCTACAACGTTGATTACGCGGCTAACGCTTCTACTGGACGGCCTGCCATGAGAATGGTGGCATGGGCTTGGCTCATCATGCGGTCTTTGTTGTAATCGGTGACCATGTTGAGCAATAAACGCTCGTCGAAGCGGAAGGCACACAGCAGCATGTTGCTAGCAGCCATTTTGAGGAGTTGGGCTGGTGTGAGACCCGCTAACAAATCAGCCATTTCTTCGCTGATGCCTAGGCGGAAGATAGCGCTGGTTTTGTCGTCGTTGATCATTTGTTTAGCCAACATCATGTAGGAGAGGTTGGCTTCTTTGATTTCTTCGTGTAGTTGCTGTGCGTTCATTTTTAGCTCCTGGGTCTCAAATGCATGTTGTGTTTCGATGGCTGCATTGTGAAGAATCGAGCGTGCAGGAAGAATCAGACGAAAGCTAATTCTTGTGTAGGAACTTGTTGCGAAGTTTTTGTAGGAAAAAGTCTTATGACTTTGGGGGGAGCATGTTGCCATTATCCTGATTGCGCGGAGTTTCAATCAGACGAATAGCGGGGGTTTACCGTATTTATTCGCATAAAAAAGAGAGTCGCTCTCACAACTCTCTTTTAATGATTCAATTAAATCAGGCTATTACTTCACGACCATCAACAAAAACGCCAACACGACAACTAAAACAACCGCCACGGTAGGTGACAACTGAAAATCAGAGTCCCCACCAAAGGTTTCGCTTAAGTCCATATTCATGCTTTTACGCGATTGATAGCTCATTATTTTGCCCTCCTAAAAAGTGAACTGCGGAGCGAGCATAGCACAACATGTAGTATCAAATAACCACATCAACAACTAGATGTAGTGTTATTGCAACACCTCTACACAGCGGCCCTTTACAAAAAAATGCACAAAAATAACAAGGAGTTACGCACTTAAAAACACCGGGTGACACACGGATCGTGCTGGAATCGTGTTGCAGTTGTCACGTTTTAGTCACGCTCAAAACAAAGCGGCTTAAGGAATTACCCTTAAACCGCCTGTTTGTTTGGTGGTGCCTAGTTCACACCGAAAAACTCGCTGTTATAGCCAATGAGTGCGTCTGCGGGTGATTGGGGGCGCATGATAGTTCTCGCTGCCGATCATCAATTCAATTGCTCAATCTGGAATTGAACCGGCGACCGGATTTTATTGGCGCGGAGAATACTTTGCCAAATCTCCGCAAAAAGCGCGTCACAATATTCGTAATCTCCACTTCGCCAATTGACATGACAATGCAATCGCATTACCATTCAGCCATCACTCATTTAGCAGGAGTTAGTCATGCCCGCCATGCTTGAAATCGATTCAACACTCACCGACCGCTATCAAACCACAATACCGGAAACGGTTCGCCGCGCGCTGAAGTTGCGCAAGCGGGATAAATTGCATTACTCAATTCTTCCTGATGGTGTGGTTGTGCTCACACGCGCCGAACTCGCAGAGAGCGAAGATCCAGTACTAGGGCAGTTTCTAGGTTTTCTGGCACGCGACATTGCCGAAAACCCTGATCGCATTCAGGCGATTGATATTGGTTTGATTAACCGCCTCCAGTTATTGGTAGGCAAAACTGAAATTGGCCTCAATGCGCCGCTGTCAGCAGATGACGAATGAGTAAATCCAATTTCTCGCCCTTGGTCGTCAACGGCTGGACGATTTTTACCCACCCTTTATTCCTTGAGCAAATAGAAACGCTGATGCGACAGGTAGAAGTTCTCAAGCAAAAAGACCCCGCCGGCTATCAAAAGAAAAATGCAGCCAAACGACTCGCGGCGATTAGCAATTTGGCATTCGAGGTTATTCCGCAAGATCCAAGTCGTGCCGAATATCGACAGGGCAACACCCTCGGCGAAGAGCATAAGCATTGGTTTCGTGCCAAGTTTTTTCAGCAGTACCGTCTATTCTTTCGCTACCATGCCCAAAGCCGTGTAATCGTTTATGCGTGGGTGAATGACGAGGAAACGAAGCGAGCCTACGAGAGCAGCGATGATGCATATCGGGTGTTCCGTAAAATGCTGGAGAGCGGTCATCCGCCTGATGACTGGAGCAAACTGCTGACCGAAGCGCATGCTCAATCTGACCGCTTGAAAAAGATCACTGGAGAAGCCGAATCAAGTTAACTGTGTACACATATCCGACTATTCCTTGATCCTGTATCCCATCGCCCGGTAGCCACGTTGACGCTTGTCCCACATTCGCAGCAGGGCAGGATGACCCGTATCTACAAAATCAATCACTCGCACATCAGCTTTAGTTGCGTGCTCTCGATGCAACCGGCCAGCATATTGCTGCAACGTTCCCGCCCATGAAATCGGCATTGCCAGCACTAGTGTATCGAGCGGCGGATGGTCAAATCCTTCGCCCACCAATTTCCCTGTTGCAAGCAATACGCGTGGCTCGTCGGGAGGAAGCGCATTTAGTTCGGCGACCAACGTGGTGCGAAGCTTCTTCGTCATTCGCCCGTGTAGCACGAACAGCGATGGTATCTTTTCGATCAGTGCAGCTTGGATTGCATCGAGATGTTCAGTGCGCTCAGTGAGTACGAGCACCTTGCGGCCTTGGCTGAACGAAGCCTTGATTTGAGAGGCAATCGCCGCTGTGCGCTCTATATCGTTAGCAATGTGCCGGAATACATCTTGAATGCCAGCTTCCAGCGGCAGATCAATTCGTTTGTGTAGTATCTGCGGAATAACTTCCAAATCGTGCGGCGCACTTGCCGGTTTTGCTGCCTTGTGGCGAATCGGGCCACACTGCATGAAAATGATGGGCTGCTGGCCATCGCGCCGTATTGGCGTGGCAGTGAGGCCGAGCACGTATTTCGCTTTGACTCGCTTCAGGATTCCATCGAAAGACACAGCGCCGACGTGGTGGCATTCATCAATGATGACGTGACCATAATTCTCGACAAGCGGATTGACCTCACCCTGACGTGACACAGATTGCATTACCGCAATGTCGATTTTCCCGTTGGCTTCGCCTTCCCACCGCCGATGGTTCCCACCACACCTTTTCCTACGCCGAGAAATGACTGCAACCGTTCCTGCCATTGCTTGAGCAACTCAGTGCGATGAACCAACACAAGTGTGTTCACGCCGCGTTCGGCAATCATTGCAGCAGCGGTCACCGTTTTACCGAAAGCAGTGGGGGCACATAGAACGCCATTGTCGTGATGCAGCATTGCAGCGACCGCCGCTTCCTGATCAATGCGCAGTGTTCCGGCAAAAGCGACATCGATAGATTCGCCTTCGTATCGTTCGTCATGCAGGTCACAGTGAATGCCGTTATCTCGAAGTAATTCTTGTGCGGCCTCCAAACAGCCACGCGGAAGTGCGATGTGATTCGGATAGTTTTCTGCGCAGCCAATAACTCGCGGCGTATCCCATACTGACATCCGCATTGCCTGCGCTTTGTAAAATTCAGGATTTTGAAAAGCGGCAAGACGAATCAAACGATTGACCAGCGCTTGCGGCAGCAACTCTTTCTCAAAGTAGATGAGGTTGCCCAATGTCAGCGTGAGCGAAGTTGGCATAACGCCTGCCAGTTTTTTTGAGGAAGGGGCAGTTCGCTTCCACGGTTCCTTAAGGTCTTCTTCGTCAATGAAGGTCACATCCAGTGGAGGCACGCCGCCAGTAGCGCGAAGAATAGTAGGCTCGATATCGTGCGCCGACATCGGATGGATAGATGCCAAAAACCCCCACTGATCTGGATAGGGATGCAAGGCCGTGTCGACAAATACGCTGCAACCGTTTTCGCGTGGCTTTTTCTGCAAAGGTAGCGCAATCAAATTGCCGAAACCACCCTTGGGCATCG
>JAUYFR010000064.1 GCA_030690855.1 Gallionellaceae bacterium | reverse complement strand
GCCGATACATTTGACTAATTCGGTTTTGGAGCCGCGCAACAATCCAGCAAATTGATATTCAGAAAGCGAGTCTGGCACTGGCGTAACCGCACCCAAAATGGTAGCGGGATCAGCACCAATCACCACGGCAACAGGAAAAGGTTGCCCCGGATTTTTTACGCAGTGTTCACGAAAATCCAATGCGCCACCGCGATGTGCCAACCAACGCATGATGACTTTGTTCGGCGCGAGTACTTGCTGACGGTAGATGCCTAAATTTTGTCGCGATTTGTGTGGCCCGCGAGTAACCACCAAGCCCCAAGTGATGAGCGGGGCGACATCGCCCGGCCAGCAATGTTGAATAGGCAACTTCGAGAGATCAACATCCGTGCCCTCCCATACGATGTCTTGGCAGGGCGCGGAAGACAGCACTTTAGGGGACATGGTGAGTACCTGCTTCAGCACTGGCCATTTATCCCAGGCGTCTTTAAGCCCTTTGGGCGGCTCTGGTTCTTTTAGATAGGCAAGCAGTTTCCCCACTTCGCGCAATGCGCTCACGCTTTCTTCGCCCATGCCCAATGCCACTCGGCGCGGCGTGCCAAACAGATTGGCAAGCACCGGCATTTTGTGACCCGCTACGTTTTCAAACAGAATTGCAGGGCCGCCTGCGCGCAACACGCGGTCGCAGATTTCGGTTATTTCAAGGTGAGTGGAAACGAGTGTTTTAACCCGCTTGAGTTCGCCTATTTTTTCTAGTTGAGCGATGAAGTCTCGAAGATCGTGATATTTCATATATCTCAATATAATCAATATGTTATATTAATTCGGATAAGGGCTGGTCTCGCCCTCTGGACGCGTTTTAAAGCGCTTATGCAACCAGAAATATTGTTCCGGCATTTCTAAAATTCGTTGCTCTAAAAATTCGTTCATGCGGCGTGCATCCGCGATGTCATCGCCGCTTGGATAGTTTTCCCATGCGGGATAAAAAGTCAGCACATAACCTTTGCCGCCGGGCAACAAACGCGTGATGCACGGCACAATTTTTGCGCCAGTCATTTGCGCGATGCGCGGTAACGAAGTCATGGTGGCGGCGGGTACACCAAAAAAAGGAATGAACGCGCCGTCTTTAATTCCTTGATCTTGATCGGTGGGATAGATGAAAGGCATGCCTTCGCGCATTCCCTTTAAAATTGGGCGCAAACCCTGCGCGCGCGAGGACAGGCGTTGTTGGCCGAAGCGGGCGCGCTTGTTTAACAGCAACTCAGTCATGTATTGGCTTTTTTGATTGGCGTACATACACACGGTATTAGTGCGCTGCGCAACCCATTGCCCGCCGACATCCATACCCACGAAATGGGGGGTGAGCAGAATGGAAGGTTTATCTTTGATGGCCTCGAAATGCTCAACACCTTCAACTCGAATCAGGCTGTTGATGCGCTCAGCGCTTCCCCACCACAAAATAATTCTTTCAATCAGGCCGCGTGTAAACATTTTGAAATGCTCGCGCAAGAGTTTGCTGCGTGCTTTGTCGCTCATTTCAGGAAAGCAGAGCTTTAGATTGACGCTTCCCACAAAACGCCGCTCAGCGGCAAGCAAATAGAGAACGATTCCCAAGCCATTGCCAATAGCGACCAATACGCGGAAGGGCAAAAAGTGCATCAACCAAAATATAAATACGCCAATCCTAGCGCTCATGCTTGTTCCTTAAGGGCGTCCGGCGGGGTGACGCCACGCGGTACTTTATAACGGTTATAGCTCCAGAGGTATTGCTGGGGGCAGGCGTAAATAATCTCTTCAAGCGATTTATTTATTTGGATAGCGGCGGGCAACCCCTTGTCGAGAATTAACGGCGTAAATCTCATGGTGTAACCCGCGCCTTGCGGCAGGCGCTCAACATGGCACATGACCACAGCCGCGCCACTTGATTCAATAAGGCGTCCAATTAGCGTCATGGTGTAAGCCGGTCGGCCAAAAAATGGAATCCATTCGCCCTCACCATTGCTCGGCACTTGATCGGGCAGTACGCCAATAATCTCACCACGTTTGAGCGCTTTTAACAATTGCCGCACACCACCTAAATCAGCCGGCGCGAGTTTCATCTGACCGCGCTCGCGACCTTGGTGCATCAAGGTGTCCAAAAATAGCCAGCGTGGGCGGCGATACAGGCAGGTCATCGGTAGCCGGGCCGCGATATAAAGCCCGATCATTTCAAAACAACCAAAGTGTGGTGTTAGTACGATCAGTCCTTTGCCTTCAGCATGCAACGCTTCGACCCGCTCCCAGCCATGACATTGCGTAACACTGGCAACCACTTTATCCAGCGGGCGTCGCCAAATCCACGCTAATTCCATTACGCCTTTGCCGGCTTCACGGATATTGACACCTAGAATTTTTTTGCAGTCAGCTTTCTCTTGATCTTTCAGGGCGTTAAAAAGATTTTCGCGTAAACGGCGGGAGTAAGATTTTGAGCTCCAATAGATTACCCAGCCCAAAGCAGAGCCGAAGAGATGTAGCACCGACAAGGGCAAGCGCGCTAGCAAATCGAAGAGCCGCACTATCAAACGGGGGAAATCCATAGGGCTGTCAAAACCACAGTTTTTGTTATAATCCGCGCCCTGCTAAATTTCCAGAGCGAGAAAAGAGTTATGAGCGAATATTTTTTTACATCTGAATCGGTTTCTGAAGGTCACCCAGATAAAGTTGCTGACCAAATCTCGGATGCCAGTCTGGACGCGATTCTAGCGCAAGACCCTTATGCGCGTGTAGCGGCTGAAACATTAGTTACCACAGGCTTAACAGTCTTGGCCGGCGAGATCACCACTAGCGCGAATGTGAATTACGCGAAGGTTGCTCGCGAAACCATTCGCCGCATTGGTTACGATGATCCTCAATTACGTTTTGATGCCGATGGTTGCTCGGTACATGTGTGCTACGGCACCCAAAGCCCAGACATCGCTCAAGGCGTAGATCGCGCATCTGACGACTACCTCAATCAAGGCGCTGGCGACCAAGGGCTGATGTTCGGTTATGCTTGCCGTGAAACAGACACGTTGATGCCGTTGCCAATTTATTTGTCACACCGCGTGGTTGAGCGTCAATCACAATTGCGTCGCGATGGCCGTTTGAACTGGTTACGCCCTGATGCGAAATCACAAGTGACCGTTAAGTATGTGAACGACAAGCCTTACAGCATCGACACCGTAGTGCTTTCGACTCAGCACACACCAGAAATGACGCTGGAGCAAATTCGCGAAGCAGCGATTGAAGAAATTATCAAACCTGTTTTGCCAAAAGAGTTGATCAAAGGCGACATCAAGTTTTTGGTTAACCCAACCGGTCGTTTCGTTATCGGCGGCCCACATGGCGATGCCGGTTTGACCGGACGTAAAATTATTGTGGACACCTACGGCGGCGCAGCCCCTCACGGTGGTGGCGCATTCTCAGGTAAAGATCCTTCTAAGGTTGACCGTTCAGCAGCTTATGCAGGCCGTTATGTAGCAAAGAATATTGTTGCTGCGGGCTTGGCTGATAAATGCTTGGTACAGATCAGCTATGCGATTGGCGTAGCTCAACCAACCAGTATCATGGTCAGCACCTATGGCACAGGTAAAATATCTGATGAGAAGATCACTGAGCTGGTGAAAAAACATTTTGACCTGCGTCCAAAAGGTATTGTGCAAATGCTGAATTTGTTACGCCCTATCTACCAAAATACCGCTGCTTATGGCCACTTCGGTCGTGAAGAGCCAGGCTTCACTTGGGAGGCGACTGATAAAGCCGCTGCACTAAAGGCTGACGCAGGACTGTAATTACGTAGATTGAGTTGAAAAGCAAAACGGCGCTTGAAGCGCCGTTTTGCTTTTCAGTAAAAACCACCTTACATTTGTTAGAATCAGCAACATGCGAATTTATCTCGACCTCTGCTGTTTTAACCGACCATACGACGATCAAACACAGGCGCGAATACGCTTGGAAACTGAAGCGAAACTAATTATTCAACAAATGATAAGTGATGGCGCTTGCGAATTGGTATGGTCGGCAATCCTTGATTTTGAAAATGCCAAAAACCCGTATGAAGAACATGCG
>JAUYFR010000057.1 GCA_030690855.1 Gallionellaceae bacterium | reverse complement strand
ACGCCGAGTTCTCAGCATATATTTTCCACCAGCGCCCCATTAACACCAGACGAAACTCACCACCGCCGTCTAACTCAAACCCCGTCTGTACATAAGCTCGATCCCAAGTTCGTGATCTAGGCTTTGATTCGCCATTGGATTGATGCGTCGCACCAAAATTTAGCAAACTAAAACTACTTGGGCGAATTGAATAAATAAACTCGGGTTCGTAATTCACTTCGCGCATTGGCCGAGAGTTGCCATTGTCGTGGTACTGCCAATAAACCTGTTGCGTGTAGGCAAACCACAGCGCGCCAAACTGGCGTAAATCAACCAGGTCGTGCTTCACACTGACTTGAAATTTCACATCTCGGTTATCTAAATTGTACGGCGTTAATATTTGATTTTGCGGATTAGGGCTGGTCGGTGAATTATTAACCAGCTCAGTGCGCGCATAGAGCAGTAAATAATTTTGCTTGTGCGCCTTTAACTCTAGGCTAGGTTCCCAATCTTTAGCCATACCCGTAGCGCCGGCATAAAGTGGCTTATGCGGCTTAGAACGACTTTTTCGAGCGGCTTCAGCAGAAGACATCACCCCCACTAAAAAGAAGAAGGCGGTAAATACACTCATTAGCTTGCAGACGGTTATTCGATTCATGCTTTTAAAATATGAGAATAAACTGAACAGGCGATTAACTGATTGGTGGACAGCTTATCAGTAAATTCACTCCCGTCCAAAATAGAGTTTCTTCCAATACGAATCTAAAGGGCACCTCTAAATAATTGATTTTTTACACCTCATAAACTCACCGCAGTAAAGCTGAACACTTGGAAACCAATGGCGAAGGCTGGCTTACTTTGGCTGACCTTACAGACATTTAGGCTTGCGTACAAATGCACATCTTATTGATTTTATTGATAAATCAGGATTTAAAATATTGAAGGAAAGCCGACTAATACAATTTAGTCGGCTTTTTTAGCGTTCGTCTGCTAACGCTGAAAGTTGCTCTGCTTGATATTCCGCCATCAACGCATTAGTCAGCTCGTTAATGTCGCCATCCATGATGTGATCCATCTTGTACAGCGTGAGGTTAATGCGATGGTCGGTGACACGACCTTGCGGAAAGTTGTAAGTACGAATGCGTTCGGAGCGATCTCCACTGCCTACTAACGATTTACGCTCTGCTGCCAACTTATTGTGCGCTTCACTTTCTTTTTTATCTTTGATACGTGCCGCCAACACACGCAAGGCTTGCGCTTTGTTTTGATGTTGCGAGCGACCGTCTTGGCATTCCACCACCGTACCTGTAGGCAAGTGAGTGATGCGTACTGCGGAGTCAGTTTTATTGATGTGCTGACCACCGGCACCGGAAGCTCGGAAGGTATCAATGCGCAAATCAGCGGGGTTTAATTCCACTTCACCCACTTCATCTGCCTCAGGCAAAATTGCTACTGTGCAGGCTGAGGTGTGAACACGGCCTTGTGTTTCGGTGGTCGGCACACGTTGCACTCGATGCGCGCCCGATTCAAATTTTAATACCGAGTAAGCCCCCTGACCCACAAGGCGTGCGATGACTTCTTTGTAGCCCCCCATTTCGCCCAGACTCTCGGAGACAATCTCAACCTGCCAACGTTTGCGCTCAGCAAAGCGACTATACATACGAAAAATGTCGCCCGCAAAGATCGCGGCTTCATCACCGCCCGTGCCCGCACGCACTTCGAGAAACACATTGCGATCGTCGTTGGGGTCTTTCGGCAACAATTGTTTCTGCAACTCAATTTCGAATTGTTCTAGTTTTTCACGCCCTGATTTGATCTCGGCATCGGCGAATTCGCGCATTTCCGGATCACTTGCCATTTCTTGTGCGGTGGTGATGTCCGCCTCGCAGGCTTGATGTGCGTGATACAACTCGACCACGGGTTCAATTTCAGTACGTTCGCGATTCAACTTACGGAACGTATCCATATCGCGCGTGGCGTCTTCACTACTCAACAAACGAGTCACTTCATCGAGACGCTCTGCGAGCTGGGCGAGTTTGGAGGCGATGCTGGGTTTCATTCAGGTGTATGCAAATGATAGATGCGATGTACGGCGTCGAGCAACGCTTCACGTTCGCCAGCTTGTGCTTGGTTCAATGTTTGCGTGGGGGCGTGTAGGAATTTATTGGTGAGCGAATTACCAAAATGCTCCAACACCTTTTCCGGCGCTTCGCCTTTGGCTAAAAGTTTCAGCGCTTTTTCCATTTCACTACGACGCTGACGTTCAGCATGATCCCGCAAAGTACGAATAGTCGGTACGACACCGCGTGACTCCATCCAGTGAATAAATTCGGCCACACCGGAATCAATAATCACTTCGGCTTCTTTGACTGCGCCTTGACGTGCATCCAAACCATCCCGCACCAATTCAGAAAGATCGTCAACCGTGTAAAGGAATACGTCATCTAGTTCCGCCACTTCACGCTCCACGTCACGCGGCACTGCCAGATCAACGATAAACAACGGGCGATGTTTACGTGTTTTAAGTGCGCGCTCCACCATGCCCTTACCCAGAATCGGCAAGGTGCTGGCAGTGCAAGAAATGACAATGTCATGCTGCGCCAGCTGGTCTGGCAACTCAGTCAACGTGATGGCGTGGCCGTTGATGCGACGCGCCAAAGTTTGAGCGCGCTCTAAGGTGCGATTCGCGACGGTAATGTGTTTTGGGTTGCGCGCGGCAAAGTGCACTGCATTGAGCTCAATCATCTCTCCGGCGCCAATAAACAACACGCGCTGCTCCGAAATGCTTGGAAAAATACGTTCAGATAACTTGACGGCGGCGGCGGCCATTGAAACTAAATTGGCGCCAATCTCAGTTTGCGTGCGCACATCTTTAGCCACCGAAAAAGTGCGCTGGAATAGTTTGTGCAACAAGAACCCTAGCGTACCTGCTTGCTCAGCGTAGCGAACGGCTTGCTTCATCTGACCCAAAATTTGGGGCTCGCCCAACACCATCGAGTCGAGTCCGCTCGCCACGCGGAACGCATGTTTTACCGCCTGTTCTTGCGGCAATTGATAAATGTAGGGAGCAATCTCAGCAGCGGGAAGTCGATGGTAGGCGGCTAGCCAATCAATCGCCTGATTGGGTTCATTGGTATTGCAATAAACCTCGGTACGATTGCAGGTCGAAAGAATCGTTGCTTCTTTTGCAGCACCGTTATCAACAATATCGCGCAAGGCCGCATCCATCACATCAACATTGAACGCGATCTGCTCACGCACTGCGAGCGGCGCTGTTTGATGGTTAATGCCAAAGGCGAATAGCTGCATACTGCGGTTAGCTCAAAGGGCGGTTAATTTGGGGCGCGGATTATAGCTTTAATCGGGCAAGCGACAAAATTGAGATGCGCCACTTAGTTTCAAACCACATACAAAGTTTTCCGCAAAGATGAGGAGCTATGAAATAATCCAACTACTGTGAAAGACAATACCTCAACTACCAATCTCAACGGCCTCCTCACCGGCGAAAGCGCGATGATTATTGCGATTCAAACTGATGATGCTTTGCGCCAGCGCTTGCTAGCACTAGGTTTTCGTGTTGGGAAACGCATCGAATTGATTCGCAAAGCGCGTTTCTCTGGCCCCTTACAAGTGCGTATCGGCACCACTGATATTCTGTTGCGCAAGCAAGAAGCCGCCAACATCTTGATCGAAAAAATATGAAAAGAGTTGCGCTGTTAGGCATGCCTAACACAGGTAAATCCACCCTGTTCAATCGCATGACAGGCGGCGCGGCGCGCGTGGGGAATTGGCCTGGCATCACCGTAGAATTGCTCAGCGGAAAAATTCCGCTCGACGGCAACATAGTGGAACTCATTGATTTACCTGGGATTTATGATATCCACGGCTTCTCCGATGATGAGCAAGTGGTACGCCATTTCTTACATGACAACGTGCCTGATCTCGCTGTTATCGTGCTCAACGCCACGCAGATTGAGCGCCAACTTAGCTTGCTACTTCAACTCAAAAAATATGATTTAAATATGGTCGTGTTGCTCAAC
>JAUYFR010000049.1 GCA_030690855.1 Gallionellaceae bacterium | reverse complement strand
ACGAGCATCCGCAGATCATCGCCACCATCATGGTGCACCTAGACCCCGACATGGCCGCAACCGTAATGGGCTTGCTCACTGAGCGTACTCGTAACGATGTGTTGCTACGTATTGCCACACTCGACAGCGTACAACCTGTCGCTTTGCATGAACTCAATGACGTGTTGACCAAGTTGCTATCAGGCAACGCTGTAGGCAAGAAATCCATCAAGGGTGGCGTACGCACAGCGGCTGAGATATTGAACTTTATTGGTAGCACACAAGAAGCTGTACTCGAATCGGTACGCGGACACGACCCTGAGCTAGCGCAAAAAATTATGGACGAGATGTTTGTATTCGAAGATGTCTTGGACATCGAAGATCGCGGCATCCAACTCATCTTGCGCGAAGTTCAGTCCGAGTCACTCATCGTTGCGCTCAAGGGTGCAAGCGAAGAATTGCGCGACAAGATTCTCAAAAATATGTCACAACGTGCTGCTGAAATGTTGCGCGAAGATTTGGAATCTAAAGGCCCAGTCAAACTCAGCGAAGTTGAAGCTGAGCAAAAAGAAATTCTCAAGATCGTGCGCAGATTGGCCGACGAGGGTCAGGTTTCAATAGGCTCTGGTGGAGATGAGGCTTATGTCTGATGTCATTACACCTAAAGAAAAGCTCACCGCTTATGAGCGCTGGGAGCTGCCTTCGTTTGATCCCGAAGGCAGTGTAAAAGTCACGGGCAACGCCAACGGCATGAAGCTACCAACGGCTGCGCAACTTGAAGAAATTCAACAGCAAGCGCACGAAGAAGGCTTTGAACAAGGTCGTCAAGCAGGCCAAGAGGCGGGTTATTCTCAAGGTGCGCATCAAGTCGCTGAAGAAGCTGCACGTCTTACCGCATTGGTCGGTTCAATGGAACAAGCGCTCGCCGAAGTGAACCAACAGATATCACAAAGCCTACTCAACCTTGCACTCGAGCTAGCGCAAAAGATGGTGCAGCAAACGCTCGAAGTCAGACCAGAGTTACTGCTCGAAGTGATTAGCAACGCCATCGGCAACTTGCCTCATTTCAACCCCAGCGCCCACCTTGTAATGCATCCTGACGATGCCGCTATCGTGCGTGAACGCATGGGTGAACAACTGGCGCACTCTGGTTGGAAAATTTTTGAAGATGGGAAAATTACCCGTGGCGGCGTGCGCGTCGAAACTGCAAATAGCCAGATCGACGCCACCGTGGAAACGCGCTGGAAACGCATCACCGCTAACATGGGCCAAGAAAGTACCTGGCTAAAATAATGAACACTGACATTGACACCGTTGAGCTCGACACGCCTCTGCAAGAAATTGCAACAGAGGAAACTGTTGTCCCTCGCACTGTGTCAACCGCGCCACTCAATACCCATCAACAACACTGGCAAGATACGCTGCAAATCAGCCGCAACATGGCGGCCACCAGCGCACCTTTTTTAGTCAGCGGCCGCCTCACCAAAGTGAATGGCTTGGTGATGGAGGCAGTCGGCCTGCGCGTTGCCGTCGGCAGCACCTGCATTATTCAATTGCCTAATAACAATGTGGAGGCTGAGGTCGTCGGCTTCTCTGGCGAAAAACTTTTTCTCATGCCCGAAAACGACGTACACGGTTTAGTACCGGGCGCACGCGTGGTGCCACTAGAAGCTGCGGCTGGGCAAAACACCTCACCAGAAATGGCCCGCCACTTGCCCGTTGGCGAAATGCTGCTGGGTCGCGTGCTCGATGGCGCAGGGCGTCCACTCGATCAATTTGGCCCACTATCTGAAGGCCCGAGCGCACCATTACAAAGCAAACCAATCAACCCACTCGATCGCGCCCCCATTAACGAAGCTCTCGATGTTGGCGTGCGCGCGATCAATGCCTTGCTCACAGTGGGTCGTGGCCAGCGCATGGGTTTATTCGCCGGTTCTGGTGTGGGTAAAAGCGTGTTGCTCGGTATGATGGCGCGCTATACCACTGCCGACGTAATCGTGGTCGGCCTAATTGGTGAACGCGGTCGCGAGGTGAAAGAGTTCATCACTGACATTTTGGGCAAAGAAGGTTTGGCTCGTGCTGTGGTGGTCGCAGCGCCAGCCGACACCAGCCCACTCCTCAGAATGCAGGGCGCTGCTTATGCCACCACCATCGCCGAGTATTTTCGCGATCAGGGGAAAAACGTTTTGTTAATTATGGATTCGCTCACCCGCTATGCGATGGCGCAACGTGAGATTGCCTTGGCGATTGGTGAACCGCCTGCCACCAAAGGTTACCCCCCTTCAGTTTTTGCCAAATTGCCGCAGTTGGTTGAACGCGCTGGCAACGGCACTGAAGGCGGCGGCTCGATCACTGCTTTTTACACCGTGCTCACTGAGGGCGACGATCAACAAGACCCCATTGCTGATAGCGCACGGGCGATTTTGGACGGACACATCGTGTTATCGCGCCGCTTAGTGGAGCAAGGCCACTACCCCGCGATCGACATTGAAGCTTCGATCAGCCGCGCCATGAACCATCTCGTAAGCGAACAACATTATTTGCAGGTGCAGCGCTTCAGGCAACTGTATGCGCACTATCAGCGCAACCACGATTTGATCAGTGTAGGCGCTTATGTACATGGCAGCGATCCGCTGTTGGATGAAGCAATTTTGATGCATCCACGGCAAGAGCACTTCCTTAAACAAGGCATGTACGAGGCGGATCACTACACCACCAGCATGAGCGCATTTTCAGCGCTGTTTGAACCTAGGAGCTGATCATGGCTAAGCCATTTTCTCTACAACCTTTGGTGCATCTGGCAAAAAAACAAAATGATGCGGCCATCAAAAATCTGGGGCATCTCAACCAGCAGCAAAAATCTGCACAAGATAAATTGGTGATGTTGCAACAGTTTCGCCGTGACTATCAGCTCAAGCTACAAGAGCTTTCACAAAAGGGCATGTCGCCTGTTGACCTGCGCAATTTTCAAGATTTTATTTATCGCTTAGACAAGGCGATTGAACAACAACAAAGCACAGTGAATCTATCGAATTATTCAGTCAGTGTGGGGCAAGGCGAATTAAAAGAAGCAAAGCGCAAGATGCAATCATTCGATACTTTAGCTCTGCGTCATATAGAAGCAGAACGAAAACTAGAAGCCAAAGCCGAACAAAAAACGCAGGACGAATATGCAGGACGCTTTGCCGCGATGAAATTGAACGAAAGAACACTCCTCGAAAAAGAACTAGAGGAGCGTGAGCATTTATTAGGAGCGAGTCATGAATAATCTTCCCGTGTTAACGAGCGCACCGCAAGCTAACCTTCAAGCAGCGAACACCAAGCCTACACAGGCCGCGACACCCACTCCGACGGCGAAGCCCTCGGCTATGGCAAAACCGACCGATGCGCCGGCAAAAGCTGCAGCAAGCGAAGAGAGCGGCACACAAAGCCAACCTTTTGGCGACGTCTTGGCTAAACAAGTTGCAAATAACGCACAGGAGGAAGGCCCAGCTAAGCCTAAGAAAATCAGCGCAAAAGAAACCGATGAAGTAAGCGATAAAATCAAAGCTGAGCTTGTGCCTGCTGAAATAGTAGCCGCCGATGCCGCTAAGCTCCCCGCAGAAATGCTTGCGGTATTAATGCCGCAAGGTGTTGCAAACCAACTCTCTACTGGCGTCGCTCCAAAAGATTCTGGCAAAGCAAGTGATGCTGTTCTTTCCGACAAAACAGTATTAACAAAATCAGCTGATCCAGCGACTGGCCTGAGCAAAGCGGACCCTAACGTCATTCAGGCCGGTGCCCCGCAACGGAGCAATGCCGTTACGCATGAGGCATTAGCTAACCCGAAAAAAGATGCGGCCTTTACCGCGATGCTGCAAACCATGACCGCCTCAGCGTCTGACCCTGCGGGCACGCGTGAAATAAAACAAGATTTGATCGTGTTGCCACAAAACGACAACACCGCACTCGCCGCCTTGCAAACCACGCTATCGCAGACGCCCACCAATCCCGCCGCTGCGGTGCAAGTAACTATCAACACACCCGTAACACAACCCAAATGGGGTGAAGAATTTAATGAAAAAGTGACTTGGCTGGCGAATAAAAACGAACAGAGCGCAGAGCTACATCTCAATCCACCCGAATTAGGCCCGATGGATGTGGTGCTTAAAGTGAGCGGCGATCAAGCTACTGCGTTTTTTACTTCACCTCACGCTGCGGTACGCGAAGCCATCGAGCAAGCGCTGCCTAAGTTGCGCGAAATGATGGCCGAGAGCGGCATCATGCTTGGCAACGCAACCGTAAACGATCAGGCCACACGCAACCAACAAGATAGCGCGCCCTCCAAGTCGGGCAACTCTCGCTCTGGCACTCATAGCGCGAACGAATCAAGCGCAGCAAGCAGCCAGAGCATGCGAAGCTCCCCAATTCGCCGTCATAACGGTATAGTGGACACCTTCGCATAACGGGCATGGCAAGTGAAAGCCACCATGCCCGTTTCCCTCTCTCCTAGCTCTCTCCCGCAAGCGGGCGAGAGGGACGTAGGCTCGTTTACACGAGTTCTGTTCGACCACTCAGAAATAAGGTCGATTCCCGTGCTTATTCGGCTGATGGTAGTGTCGAGTAAAGCGAGATAATCACCCCATCCAAAAAGGAAAGTAGCATGGCCAAACCAGCAAAACCTGCCGCCCCAACCAAAGAGGCCGCGCCTGCCGAAGGCGCTGCACCAAAGAGTAATAAATTGCTCTTTATTATTATCGGGGTATTAGTTCTCGTCATCGTTGGCGGTGCTGCGTGGTGGTTCCTAATGGGAAGCAAAGGCGACCACGCCGAAGAAAAACCCAAAGTAGAAGCCCCCAAAGATCCCAAGTTTATTCCGCTTGAGGCCTTCACCGTAAACTTACAACGCGAAGAAGCCGATCAATTCTTACAGGCCACCATGTCGCTCAAAGTATTTGACCTCGAACTTGAGGGCAAAATTAAGGCGATGCTGCCTGAAATTCGTAGCAAAGTTAATCTTTTGCTTTCCAGCAAAAAGCCGTCTGAAATTCGCTCAGCCGCAGGCATGAGAAAACTTTCTGTTGATCTCAAGGTTGCCATCAACAATGTACTTGGCATTCACGCAAGTGCTACCGCACCGGCTGCACACGGAGCCGCCCCCGCAGAAGCTGCTGCCCCTGCCGTTGTAGATGAACACGGCAATCCGATTCCTGCACCTGCTGCGGTGGATGAACATGGCAACCCGATTCCAGCACCCGCTGCCGTGGATGAGCATGGCAATCCAATTCCAGCCACCGAAGGCCAAGCCGCGCCTAATGTAGAGGCGGTTGCTGCCGATGTGCCAGTTCACGCACCTCCTGCTCCTGCTGCTGCTGCAGAAGGACACGGCGCACCTTCTTCAGGTGTAGAAGACGTGCTGTTTACTTCGTTCATTATTCAGTAACGATGCCATGAGCCAAGAATTTCTCTCCCAAGACGAAGTTGACTCGCTACTGCGAGGAGTCACCGGTGAGGCAGAGGAAACCCCAGATGAGGGTCCTGCTGGTGGCATACGGCCATACAACATGGCCACGCAAGAGCGCATCGTGCGTGGGCGCATGCCCACCATGGAGATCATCAACGAGCGCTTTGCGCGCCTGTTACGCATTGGGCTGTATAACTTTATTCATCGTAGCGCCGAGGTTTCCGTTGGCCCGGTAAAGGTCATGAAATACTCAGAGTTCATTCGCAACTTACCAGTGCCTGCGAACTTGAACATGGTGCAGTTCAAACCACTGCGCGGTAATTCGCTTTTCATCTTTGACCCTAATTTAGTGTTCTTAGTCGTGGATAGCTTGTTTGGTGGCGATGGTCGCTTCCACACTCGCGTTGAGGGACGTGAATTTACGCAAACTGAACATCGCATCATTCAACAGCTACTCGGTGTTGTTTTCGAGAACTACAGCAAGTCGTGGGAGCCGGTCTATAAACTTGAGTTTGAATTTATTCGCTCTGAGGTAAACCCACAATTTGCCAATATCGCCACACCGAATGAAGTAGTCGTGGTGACCACATTTGAAGTTGAGTTTAACGGCGTCGGTGGAGCAATTCACATTTGCAAACCGTACTCCATGATTGAACCCATTCGCGATCTGCTGTTTAGCACCATGCAAGGCGACCACGTCGTTGCCGATCAACGCTGGCTACACATGTTAGGTAAACAAATCCAAGCTGCCGAAATTGAGCTCGCCGCCACGCTGGGCGAAACACGCACCACGGTAGATCACATCTTAAAAATGAAAATTGGCGACTTTATTCCGTTAGAGGTTCCCGAACATGTCACGGCACATGTTGACGGGGTCCCCGTGCTGGAATGCAAGTACGGAATGTTTAACAATAAATATGCACTCAAAGTTGAGCGTGTGATCGTGACAGAAAATTTAGAATCATCGAACGGAGAACATCATGGCTGACGAAAAAGCAGAAGAAATTAGCGCCGACGACTGGGGCGCAGCAATGGCCGAACAAACCGCCACACCTGCCGCCGCAGGAGCAGAAGAAGATCCGTGGGGCGCAGCGATGGCCGAACAAACCTCCGCTCCCGCTGCTCAACCACATAAATTCGAGCAATTTGGCGGCGCCGGCAGCGGCACTGCCCATAATGATCTCGACATGATTATGGACATCCCTGTCCAGCTCATGGTTGAACTCGGTCGCACCAAAATGCCGATTAAAAATTTACTGCAATTAGCACAAGGCTCGGTGGTAGAACTGAACGGCATGGCGGGTGAGCCGCTGGACGTAATGATTAACGGATTTTTAATTGCACAAGGTGAAGTGGTTGTGGTAAATGACAAGCTAGGAATTCGCTTAACCGATATTATTACGCCTTCAGAGCGACTCCGCCGTATCAATAAATAACGCTAGGTCGGGCTTCATTCCGATCTAGCTGTTTAATGAATATTAAAAACTCCTATGCTCACTCGACTGCTCGTATTTGCCGTATCAAGCCTTTCATCTATCGCTTACGCAGCGGACCCTGTTCGCCCAGCCTTCACCCCACCGCCCACCTCCGCCGTCTCATCAGGCAGCATGATGCAAGTTGTTTTTAGCTTGCTGCTTGTTCTAGCTGCTATCGTTTTTGTGGCTTGGGTACTCAAACGCATCAACATGCCGCAGAACGTTCCGGGTAGCGCATTAAAAGTCATCAGTGGAGTAGCCGTTGGGCAACGCGAACGTGTCGTTTTAGTTGAAGTAAATGACACTTGGCTAGTGATTGGTGTTGCGCCAGGCCAAGTCACCGCATTGCACACCATGCCGAAAAATAATTTGCCTCCGAGCACCTCAGGCAACGTAATTGAGGCCGACAATAAATTCAAAAACTGGCTAAAAATTGTGATGGAGAAACGCAATGCAGCTTAAGTTTTGGCTGCGATTTGCGGCACTATTTTTGAGCAGCATCACACTCGCGCACGCTGCTGACGCAAGCCTTGCCGCTTTCACCAGCACGCCCACTGCCGGTGGTGGCCAGTCGTATTCCCTCAGCTTGCAAACACTGCTACTGCTGACCTCGCTGTCCTTCTTACCCGCCGTGCTGCTTTTAATGACGGGCTTCACCCGCATCATCATCGTACTTTCACTATTGCGCTCAGCGATTGGCACACCCTCATCTCCGCCCAATCAAGTATTGATCGGCCTTGCCTTATTCCTCACATTTTTTGTGATGTCACCGGTATTAGACAAAATTTATACCGACGCTTACCTTCCTTACAACGAAAATAAAATATCGCTACAAGACGCTTTCGACAAGGGTAGCGCGCCACTTAAAGCTTTTATGTTGAAGCAAACTCGCGAAACTGACTTAGCCCTCTTCGTGCGAATTTCCAATAGCGAACCACTACAAACTGCTGACGACGTACCGATGAAAATTTTGGTGCCCGCTTACGTTACCAGTGAATTAAAAACCGCTTTTCAAATTGGCTTCGTCGTATTTATCCCCTTCTTGATTATCGACATGGTGGTGGCCAGCGTACTGATGTCGATGGGTATGATGATGGTGTCACCTTCCGTGATTTCACTCCCCTTTAAGATCATGCTTTTCGTTTTGGCTGACGGCTGGAACCTACTGATCGGCTCCCTCGTGCAGAGCTTCTATACTTAAGGCGATAGCGAGATGACTCCCGAAACCGTCATGACTATCGGACGCCAAGCACTAGAGCTCACCCTGCTGGTGTCTGCACCACTTCTGCTCACTGCACTGGTGATTGGCTTGTTCGTCAGTATTTTTCAAGCGGCCACGCAGATCAACGAAATGACCTTGTCTTTCATTCCTAAATTACTCGGCATGTTTGCGGTGCTGATTATTGCAGGCCCGTGGATGATGGAAATGTTGCTCGACTACATGACGCGTTTGTTTAACAGCATTCCGTGGATGGTTGGCTGATTTTTCCCCTCATCGCCGTACTTTTAAAAAAAACATAAATGCCAATAAAAACAAATAGTTAATGAATTTATTTTTTGCAAACAAGGCAATATTGTGAGGCAATTTGGATTTTTAAGATGATTAGCGTTACCAGCGCCCAACTCACTGCTTGGATCGCCCTCTTCGTTTATCCGCTGGCGCGCATCTTGGCGCTCATCGCTAGCGCGCCCGTGCTTGGCAACAAACAGATTCCCATTCGCATCAAAATCAGCTTGGCGATGCTGCTCACTTTCATCATCGTGCCCAACATTACCGTTCCCACCAACATCGACCCGACCTCAGCAGCCGGCGTACTAATGCTCATTCAGCAAATACTCGCAGGCTTGGCGATGGGCTTTGTCATGCGCTTGATTTTTACTGCCGTAGAAATGGCCGGCGATTTAGCCGGTATGCAAATGGGTTTGGGCTTCGCCAGTTTTTACGATCCGGTGAACGCAGCCTATACCCCGGTGCTGGCGCAATTTCTGGGCGTCATCGCGACACTCGCATTCCTCAGTATGGATGGTCATCTCTACATGCTCGCTGCACTGGCGGATAGTTTTCATGTATTTCCCGTCAGTTCAGCACTCCCCGCCACGGTGGCTTTTCACACCTTGGCAGAATGGGGTACGGTGATCTTCACCCACTCATTACAACTCGCCATGCCACTCATCGGCGCCTTGATGATTAGCAACTTAGCGCTCGGCATCCTCACCCGTAGCGCACCGCAACTAAACATCTTCGCGGTGGGCTTCCCGATCACCATCTCCGTCGGCTTTATTGCCTTGGCATTAACGCTGCCCTATCTCGCACCGATACTTGATCACGCAATAGGTCTGGGCCTAGATACGATGCAAAAAATCGCTGGGCAGATGGCAAAGCCTTAGTAGCGCCAGAGGCTGCTCAATTTAGTGTTATGGGCGGTGAAAAAGAAGCCCTGCTCACCGCAGCAAATAAAATTAAGGCGCTTATCGGCAACGAGGGCTTCGCTGCTGCGCTGAATTTTGATCTAAGCAGTTGAGACCTAAAGTTTTTCAAATTTTCGCCGATAGCATTTCTAGCTGGTAAAATTAAGCTGGCACGCACATGGGGGAGTCGGACAATGTTAAATAATTTAAAAGTTGGTCATCGTCTATTGCTGGGCTTTTCTCTGCCTATCGCGATGTTTGTGTTATTCGGTATTTGGCTGCAAATCGCCATGACCAACATTGCCAGCCTAGTCACTGAGGCGCAAAGCGAGAGCGTCCCCTTTGCGCTGGTTGCTAAAAATATGGAAAAAGAAGTGATTCAAGTACAGCAGTGGCTGACTGATATTTCTGCCACGCGTGGACAAGATGGGCTGGATGATGGCTTCAAAAAAGCAGAAGAAAACCGCAATGGTTTTTACAGCGATTTAGAAGCCTTTACAAAAATGTATGCCGCTAAAAATAACCAAGAAAAACTCAAACAAATTACAGAAATTAAAACCGACTTTGATCTCTACTACGCCACGGGTTTAAAGATGGCG
>JAUYFR010000048.1 GCA_030690855.1 Gallionellaceae bacterium | reverse complement strand
ACTCATTTAGGGATTGGAAAATACTGTTAGATAATTTAGCCAGTCCAGAAACGCATCTGCATATTTATTTCCACGATCAAGTGCTCGCCTCATCCCATGGTGATCCTTGGCATGATGAGTCAGGGAGGTTAATTCATTCCGGCAAAGATGCCGCTCTTCCTTCCTCAAATGGAATTGTTGAGGATGGTGATGTGTCACTCATTCAGACGGATGTTCGTTGGCCAGGTGATGGCGCACAGCCTTTGCTGTTAGTGCAACGTGAGTTGCGAATGGTGTTTCCGATTAAAGAATTTTTGTTACGACCGTTGGTGGCTGGTTTGCTGATCAACGTGCTGATTTGGTTGTTTTTAGGGCGTTGGTTGACGCAGATGGTGAAACGTATAGAGTTGCTAAAAGCAGGCACCAGCGAATATGCGAATTCTGGAATAGTGTCCCTTGCGAGTGAGCGTTTTAGAGCCGCAATTAATAAGCGGGATGAGGTTTCTGATTTAGCGAGTGCCATGGACACCTTGATGCACGAAATGGAAGTTCGAAATCGTGAACAGAGGGCCTACTTAGAAACTTTGTCTATGTTGGAAGAGGCTGTGCTTGAGCTTAGTTGTGAAGGTCTTATTTTGCATGCGAGCGCGGGGTGGAATAAGTTGTCTTATAGCGACAACTCAGCGGGTAAACTTTTCTACGACTTTGTCTACCCCGATGATCGGGAGTTGATGCAAACGCAATGTAACGCTTTATCAAGCGGCGCTAAAAACTATGCGGTTTTACGACTACGGCTGAATGCGGAAAGTAGTATGAATGTGCCGTGGTTAGAGTGTCGTTTCGTTTGCTTTCATGATGAGTTGGGGGGCGTGGCTGGTGTGCGTGGTGTGTTGCGCGATATCACCCAAACCTATTTGCATGAGAAACAGATTACCCATATGGCTTTGCACGATGCACTAACCGGTTTGCCCAACCGAGTGCTACTCGAAGACCGTATTAAAATTTCATTGAGGCAGGGCTCGCGCACGCATCAAAAAGTGGGTATCTGCTTTATTGATATGGACCACTTTAAAAACGTTAACGATAGTTTAGGTCATACCGCCGGTGATAAGTTGCTGCTGGCTTTTTCTGAGCGATTGAATAAGCAGTTGCGAGTTGGAGATACCGTTGCGCGTTGGGGCGGGGATGAGTTTGTGTTGTTGTTGCCGGATATGGATTCCGAACAAGATATTCGTGACGTCACTTTAAAGGTGACTGAGGCGATGCGTGTTCCCTTGCAGGTTGAAGAAACAGAGCTGGCGGTGACGTTTAGTATGGGCGTTGCAATTTATCCTGATGATGGCGAAGACATTGAGTCGCTATTTTCAGAAGCAGATCGTGCGATGTTTTTTGCCAAAGCGCAGGGCCGTAATCAGGTTTGCTTCTTCCGTGATATGACGACTAAGGGAATTGGTAAAAAAGAGCTTTACATTCAAAATCGTCTGGCGAGTGCAATTGCGGCGAATCAAATTCAAGCATGGTTTCAGCCCGTTGTTTCGGCCCATAGTGGTCGTTGTGAAGGGGTTGAAGTGCTGGCGCGTTGGCAAGATGATGAGCATGGTTGGATCAGCCCGGCGACCTTTATTCCAATGGCTGAAAACTTAGGTCTGATTAATGAGGTGGGGCAACAAATCCTCGTCGCTTCATTGATGGCCGCACAGCGCTGGCAGCAAGCAGGGTTTAATCTGCATTTGGCCATTAATGTATCTAGACGGCAGTTGTTTACGACTAGTTTTAGCGAGCGATTGTTGGATGAAGTCAAAAAATATCAAATTGAACCCTCGCGCCTTATTTTAGAAATTACTGAAAGTGTTGCCCACTTGGATGCTGGGCATGCCTCAGAACGATTGCAGGAACTCAAATCTGCGGGATTCCGTCTAGCGATCGACGACTTTGGAACAGGCTATTCATCGCTCTCGCAATTGCATGAAATGCATTTGGATGAACTCAAAGTTGATATTTCATTTGTGCGACGTTTGCATGAGGCAAATGGTTTGTCGATGACTCAAGCGATTATCAATTTGGCGCGAGCGCTAAATTTGAAAACAGTGGCTGAAGGCGTTGAGACACAAGAGGCGGCTGTGTTGTTAAAACAGTTGGGCGTGGATTACTTCCAAGGCTATTATTTTGCTAAACCGATGCCTTTAGATGAATTTGAGGCGTGGCATCAAAATCAGCTCAAACATGAAGCGATCTCTTGGGAAATCTAAGCGGCCTGTCCCAGTTCATTTAGTCACATCAGCTATTCCGCAACTGTTTAGTCTGCTTGAGCCGGCGTAGTCATCGAGGTGCTGATGTGGTTTAATTGCGCTCATGAATACAACCTTTAAAACCGTTGCATTAATCGGAAAATATAAGACTCCAGCGATTGCTGAGCCTTTGTTGCGCTTGGCTGAAATGCTTCATGAGAACGGGGTTGTCGTAATTGTGGACAGTCTCACTGCTGAGCATCTAGGGCAGCATCAGTATCAGGTGCTCTCACTAGAGGAAATGAAGGGCAGGGTGGATCTGGCAGTGGTGATGGGGGGGGATGGCACGATGCTAAATATTGCTCGCACACTTTCCCCTTTCGGCATTCCCTTGGTCGGGGTTAATCACGGGCGACTTGGGTTCTTGACCGACATTTCACTGGATTCGATGAAGCGCACGCTGACGGCAATTATGCGTGGAGAGTATGTGACAGAGAAACGCATGTTGCTCTGTGTGCGCGTAATGCGTGCTGAGGCTGAAGTTTTTCGAGGTATCGCGTTTAACGAAATGGCCGTGCACCGTAGCAATATCGGCAGCATGATTGAGTGTGAGGTGCGCATTGACGGTGATTATCTTTACACCCAGCGTGCGGATGGATTAATTATTTCCACGCCGACGGGTTCAACGGCTTATGCACTCTCAGCGGGTGGTCCGATCGTCCATCCCTCTTTGAATGTCATCACGCTAGTGCCGGTTTGTCCGCATACTTTAAGTAATCGACCTATTGTGGTGAGTGGTGGGGTCGAAATTGAGGTATTAATGCATCGCACTGGCGAGGTGCATATGCGCTTGGATAGCCACACGCATTTCGATTTGCAGTTGCACGATAAATTGGTAATTTCGCGCCATCAAGAATTGGTGCATCTGCTGCACCCTGTGGGGCATAGTTACTACCACACGCTACGTGAAAAACTGCTCTGGAATAAATCTCTTTAAATGCTTAAATTTCTTAGTATCCGCGACTTTGTCATCGTCGCTTCACTCGAGCTCGACTTCTCATCTGGGTTTACCGCACTCACTGGTGAAACGGGGGCAGGCAAATCTATTTTGATTGATGCGCTGTCCTTGGCTTTGGGCGAGCGCGGCGATGGCGCAATGGTTCGGGCGGGTTGTGAGCGCGCTGAAATTAGCGCCGAATTCGATATCGCTCAATTGTCTAATTTGCAATCTTGGTTAGCTGAACAAGAGCTTGAAGGTGATGAGGGCGTGTGTTTGATGCGCCGTGTGTTGGATGCGGGCGGGCGTTCACGAGGTTTTATCAACGGGCGCAGCGCCACCTTGCAGCAAATGCGCGAAGCAGGTGAGCATCTGCTCGATATTCATGGCCAACATGCGCATCAGTCTTTGTTGCGACCCGATGCACAGCGCGATTTGTTGGATAGCCATGCGGGCTTGCAGGCAGACGTACTTAACGTAACGACTGCTTTTAAAGCGTGGCAAACGCTGCATCGTCGTCGCTTACAGCTAGAACAAAACGCCGAAGCCGTGGCGGCAGAGCGTGAGCTTTTGTTGTTTCAACGTCGTGAACTTGAAGCGTTGAATTTTGCCGCGAGTGAGTGGGAGGTTTTGCAGTCAGAACATGCGCGGCTTTCGCATGCTTCAAGTTTATTGGAGACGGCGCAATTTGGCGTCGAGGTGTTGAGCGAATCTGAAAGCGCCTGTCTTGGGCAACTCAATGCGCTGACTACTCGATTACGTGCAGGCTTAGAGTTTGATGCTGGTTTGCAAGATTCGCTCACCATGCTGGAGAGTGCGCAAAACGATATTCAAGAGGCGGTTTATGCGTTGCGACATTATCAGCAAAAGCTGGATGCCGATCCGCAACTGCTACGCGAGCAGGAGCGTCGCTTGGCGGATGTCGTTGAAGCCGCGCGTAAATATCGTGTGCAGCCTGAACAGTTACCACAAGCGTTAAAAAATATTGTCATGCGTCTTGAGGAGTTGGGCGGTAGTGACGATATGGCTGAGCTGACTAAGCAAGACAAGGCTCTGCACGATAGTTATCAAGCCGCTGCTAAAAAATTAAGCATTACTCGCACTCAGGCAGCGAAAACGTTGTCAGAAGAAATTACCACGGCGATGCAAACATTGGCGATGCAAGGTGGGCAGTTCGCCGTGCAATTGACAGCGCTACCGGAAGGTAATGCCTACGGGCTGGAGACGGTTGAATTTCAAGTTGCAGCGAATCAGGGTACACCGTTGCGTAATCTGGCTAAGGTGGCTTCAGGCGGCGAGTTGTCGCGTATCAGTCTAGCCATTCAAGTGGCTGCCAGTCGAGCCGCTACCGTGCCTACCTTGATTTTTGATGAGGTGGATAGTGGCATTGGGGGGCGTGTGGCAGAAATTGTTGGTGACTTATTAAAACAATTGGGTACACGCTATCAGGTGATGTGTGTCACGCATCTGCCGCAAGTGGCGGCAAAAGCAGATGCGCAATGGCAGGTTAGTAAGGCCGCACAAAATGGCACAACGCTGAGTCATATCCGGGTATTGGCGGCCAATGAGCGTGTGTAAGAAATTGCTCGTATGTTGGGTGGAGTGACGATTACCGACACCACGCTGAAGCATGCTGCGGAAATGTTGGGCGTCACGGCTTAAGGTATGATGCGCGCCGTTTTTTGATCTATTGAAAGTAAATTTATGCGTCTTAGTTTAGTGCTCTTTACGTTGTTGTTGGCTTCGTGTGGCTTGTTGACTCCTCA
The DNA here is from genome assembly GCA_030690855.1 of Gallionellaceae bacterium. GTDB lineage: Bacteria > Pseudomonadota > Gammaproteobacteria > Burkholderiales > Gallionellaceae > PALSA-1006. Next base: position 507 of record JAUYFR010000048.1, on the reverse strand, counting down.
CAAGGTTGAAGTTAGGCAAGGAAATCTTATCTCACCAGAAATGCGGGCTAAGGTAAAAATTGGCATGACGCAGCAGCAGGTTAGGGCGGCACTCGGCACGCCCTTGGTCAATGATATTTTTCATGCCAATCGATGGGACTACATTTATCGATTTCAATTGGAAGGCAAGCTGATTGAAGAAAAGAAAATGACCTTATATTTTGAGAGTGATGTGTTGCAGCGCATTGAAGACGCTGCGCCATAGAAAAAATAGGACAGATGATGAATAAAGTTAAAGTGGTGATTGCAGGCTGTTCCGGTCGCATGGGCAGAGTGTTGTTGGAATGCGTAGCGCAGACCGATGATTTGGCTTTGCATGCCGTGTTGGACCACGCTTCTAGTTCTGCAATCGGTAAAGATGCTGGTGAGTATGGCGGCACGCGTGGCGTAACGATTGGCGCAGACGTCGCCACAGCCTTGCGCGGGGCAGATGTGTTGATTGATTTCACTCGTCCTGAAGGCACGTTG
>JAUYFR010000036.1 GCA_030690855.1 Gallionellaceae bacterium | reverse complement strand
CTTGATACAGGGTCATCCACCACAACAATTGTGTCGCTTATCTTGTTGTCGTTCTCTGTGAGCTTGGTAATGAAATACACAAATGCAATTGCCGTCTTCTCACCTTCACTCAGATTCCCATCATGCTCACCGGTATTGTTCCGAATAATCTCGTATCCAGAATCTTCCGGCTTAAACCGCAATGAAAGCTCAGATCGACCAAGAAAGCGATGCAACGCTTCATTGAACTTCTCGGCACCAACACCCGCACTGGATAGCGAACTCTCAAGCTTACGAATTTTTGCCACCTGCTCAACAAGAGGTGCATTGGCTTCGTCCACCTTCTTTTTAATCTCTACTGCTGTTTGAAAAGGTATTAAACGACCTTGGAAGCGGCTTTGTAGTGTCTTCACCGCAACAGTCCTATGCCGCCACATGGGAACCCTCGTTCACCTCTTCAAAGCTGTCCAAGGCATAAAAAAACCGCCCTTAAGTGGGCGGTTATTCACCATCCTGAATTCAAGCGGAATGTGCTTTAATTCGCTATCCTGAAATCATGCACTATCTGTCCGAAAATCAAAGCCGCTTTACTCGCAGTTCATCCAACGCGTATCCAGTGCCTAAACTTGCCGTTTGTCATGGTTAGAAAACCGCCATTTCGTGTGCATGAGAAATTGAACGTGTGCACGAAAGTGCTGTTTGGGTAACACGTTGCCGATGACGTGTTAACAAAACCCCTGTTTCGCTAACACGTTCTCTTTTCATACCCGCTCATTCTGGCGCGCGTTAACATTAGCCAGTAGCGCATACAGCTCATCATTGAGATAGTAATTCTCTTTGCCGAGCTTGTGCTTGGAGAGCAATCCGAGTGCAACCGCTTCATCCAGATAACGTGATGCTGTCTGGCGTATCACTTGCAATTCCTTCATCACAAATTCGATCTTGGTGTAGGGGTGACGGAACAAGTTGTTGATTAAGTCTTGGCTGTATATTTTTGGTCGCTGCTCGCGCAAGGTGTGCTTGTGCCGCTGCATCAGCGCCACGATGGCGGTAATCAACGCGGTGGTTTGGCGCGATGTTTGCTCTACACCGTCGAGCATGTACAGCAGCCAGTCTTCCCAGTTGCCGGTGTCGCGGGTGGTTTGTAGCAGGCGATAGTAATCTGCTTTGTTTTGGTTGATGTAGCGGCTTAAGTAAAGCACAGAGCTGCCCAGCAAGCCGTGTTGCACCAGATACAAAATGTTGATGATGCGGCCTGTTCTGCCGTTGCCGTCGTAGAAAGGATGAATGCTTTCAAACTGGTGATGGATGATGGCCATTTTGGTGAGCGGATCCCATTCACACAAACTATCTTCATTGATGAAGCGTTCCAGATTGCTCATCAAGGCGATGATTTCGTCGGGATGTTGCGGCGGGGTATAAACAGTTGCGCCGGTGAGGCCGTTTTTCAGCGCGGTGCCGGGTAGCTTGCGGAAACCCGCACGGCTTTCTTCGATGCCCGCTTGGATTTCCAGTATGTCGTTGTTGGTGAGCAGCCCCGAGCGTTTGACCTGTTCGAAACCGTTGCGCAAGGCGGTGGCGTAGTTGTGTACTTCCTTTGCCGCCACGGTGACAAACATCCGCGCAACGCTGTCGCTTCGGTACAGGTCATCATGCGTGGTGATGATGTTCTCAATCGCGGAACTGTCTTTAGCTTCCTGCAACAACAAGGTGCTGATGAGGATGCTTTGATTGGGAATGCTCGCCACCACGCCCTTTAGCTCGGCCAGTGCCTGATGTGCTTTGGCGAGCTTTTTCAACACCGCTGTGGTTTCGATGTTGGCGGCTAAGGGTAGCGCTTCGATTTGCTGAAAAAAATTGCTCAAAATATTTCGTCTCGTTTAATTCGACTATTAGTTGTCTGTCCGTTTCATTGCGTATTCTTCATTTCTTTTCCCACGGCGCAAAGCCGATGGAGTGCTTTTTCTTTGGGTCGGTTGGTGTCATCAGTTGGTGTATCGCTTCAAAGATCGCTTTGAATTTGATGTCGTAGTTTTTTTCCATCGCCACCAGTTTGCGCGATAGCTCGGCGTTGGAGGCAAGCATCTGCCGTAGTTGCACGAAGGCACGTACTACCTGAACGCTGGCTTCTACAGCGCGACGGGAGTTGAGTACGCTGGCAGCCATGATGGTGCCGTGTTCAGTAAACGCGTACGGAAGATGCCTTCGTCCACCTCGCCCTGCTGCATTGCCAACAGAATTGTTTGAGATGCCAATTTGGCATCTCAAATCAGTGAATTCTTCAGCGGTCAGTTGAAACATGAAGTCTGCCGGAAATCGCTCGCTATTCCGTTTGACCGCACGGTTCAGTGCTCCGGTTTCCACCTCGTAAAGTGCCGCCAAGTCGGCATCCAGCATGATTCTCTGACCGCGAACCAACAATATCTGCGATTCGATTTGTCCCACGGATGCAAACAAGTTATTTTTAGTCATCGCTTTCCCTGTTGATTACTTAATGCGTTTTTTGCCGCCAAATACGCCACGTCGTCTTTGCGTTTGCCAACCGATAACACCAGTACAACTAGCTCTCCGTCTTCGACCGCGTACACCAAACGGTATCCTTGTTTGAGCAATTTGATTTTGTAGCAGCCCGCCAATTCTCGGTGCAGAAGTGAGCCCGGCACATGCGGGTTTTGCAGGCGTTTTGCTAGGAGGGGTTTCAGGACTTGTTTGATTGAGCCGTCCAGCGTCTGCCATTCGCGCCAGGCATCCGGCACGAACTTGAGGCGATATTCAGCGGCGGCTTTTTCCTCGGACTGCTTAGAGGTCATCCAGTGTTACCTCGATGGCACGGCCTTTTTGTTTGAGGCGTTCTTTGGCCACGCGCACGAGGTGCAGGTCGTCGAGCTCTTCCAGCATGGCTTCATAGCGCTCCGGCGGCACCATGTAGAATGCGGGCTTGTTGTGGCTGAGCACCGCCACTGTCTGCCCCCCCGATTCCCTGAGCGCATCATTGGGGTTCTTCTTGAATTCCGTCATGCTGACCGAGAGGTCTGACAGTATCGTTTCCATTGCCATTTTTAAAGCTCCTTAATTGGCTCGTATTTCAGAGCCGATTAAGCCTGCGGCCATGCTTTTAGTCAAGAGGAAAAACGGGTTCGGCGCTACTTGACCATCCCGCTTGTGGTCACAATTTGTGACCACCTTTTTCCGCACCGCTTCACTTTTCTTTCCACGGTGCAAAACCGATGGGATGTTTCTTTTTCGGGTCGGCGGGCATCATCAGTTGGTGGATAGCTTCAAAGATGGCTTTGAGTTTGATGTCGTAGTTTTTTTCCATCGCCGCCAGTTTGCGCGATAGCTCGGCGTTGGAGGCTAGGCCCCGCGAACATGCGCAGTCTTGGCACTTGCCCGTTCATGCGATTTTTAATTGTTGGCCGGGGTATGTCGGAGTTTGGGCTGGCAAGGGTTTAATAATTTTGCGACTGCCCTCGGGAGAAACTTCTACCAAGCTGTCGTTAGCGCGTTCTAGTACGCTACTGCCTGCGGCCAGTGCTTGCCAGTAAGCCTGTTTGGTTGCCGCATTCGCCAATTCAGGAATGTACTCCTCCTGATAACGGATTGCCGTTTCTTGTGTGCTCATAGGATTCTCCTTTGTGGCGGGATTATATCAGCCGCGCTTGTACTTATTCTGTGAAGGCTTAGTGCAGAGGCCGTACACCACACCAACTTGAAGTCACAATTTGTGACTTCAAACTTGAGCTGTCAGATTTGCGCCTCAAGTTATCAAACTCTTCTGCGGAGTTGCATAAAGTTCGGCAAGGGTTACGTCTGAACTTGGTGGCGTTTTAGATGTTTGGGTAAGCCCTAAAAGTCGCGTATATTGGCAAGTCGTTTTTTCTGGCTTTGCTCATCATGGAATACATAAAAATTCGCGGTGCGCGCACCCATAATCTGAAAAACATCAACCTTGACCTACCTCGCAATCAGTTAGTAGTGATTACTGGCTTGTCGGGCTCAGGTAAGTCTTCACTCGCCTTTGATACCCTGTATGCAGAAGGCCAGCGTCGTTACGTTGAGTCTCTTTCGGCCTACGCGCGACAGTTTTTGCAGTTGATGGAAAAGCCGGATGTCGATTTGATCGAGGGGCTTTCTCCCGCTATCGCGATTGAGCAAAAAGCCACTTCGCACAACCCACGTTCGACCGTTGGCACAGTCACCGAGATTCACGATTACTTGCGCTTGCTGTTTGCCAGAGCAGGCGATCCATTTTGCCCGCAGCACGACATCGTGTTGCAAGCGCAATCTGTAGGGCAGATGGTTGACCATGTGCTTGCGTTACCCGAAGGCACAAAGGTAATGATCTTGTCGCCTATCGTTGTAGAGCGTAAAGGCGAGCAACTGGACATGTTTGACGAGTTACGCGCGCAAGGTTTTGTGCGCCTGCGTGTGAACGGCAAGGTGTGCGAGATGGATAACCTACCGAAGCTGGCTAAAAACTCTAAGCACACCATCGAGATCGTGGTGGATAGATTGAAAGTGTCTGCTGACATTAAGCAACGGCTGGCGGAATCTTTTGAGACTGCGTTACGCCATGCGGATGGTCGTGCGTTGGCTGTGGAGATGGATTCAGGCAAAGAGCATTTGTTCTCGGCTAAATTTGCCTGCCCTATTTGCAATTACTCACTGCAAGAACTCGAGCCTCGCTTATTTTCGTTCAACAGTCCGATGGGGGCTTGCCCGAAGTGTGATGGCTTAGGCGTGATTTCTTTTTTTGATCCGGTGCGCATTGTTGCCTTCCCCTCTCTTTCTTTGAGTAGTGGTGCAATCAAGGGTTGGGACAAACGTAATCAGTTTTATTTTCAAATGCTAGACAGCCTAGCCAAGCATTACGACTTTGATCTTGAACAATCTTTTGAGAGTCTCCCAGAGAAAATTCAACTGGTTGTATTGCAGGGCAGCGGACGTGAGGAGATTTTTTTCACCTATTTAGGCCCCAACGGCAAGAAGGTAAAAAGCGAACACTCGTTTGAAGGCATCGTCAACAATCTTGAGCGCCGTTATAAAGAAACTGACTCGCCTGCGGTGCGTGAAGAGTTAGCGAAGTATCTGAATAGCTGCACCTGTCCAGAATGCAAAGGTACCCGCTTACGTGAAGAAGCAAGACATGTGCGGGTAGCAGATCACACGATATATCAACTAAGCGCGTTACCACTTAAGCAGGCGCTAACTTTTTTCCAAGGCGTGAAGTTGCCTGGCAACAAACAAGCGATTGCAGAGAAAATTGTATTAGAAATCGCCAGCCGCCTTACATTCTTAAATAACGTTGGGCTTGATTATCTTTCTCTTGAACGTTCTGCCGAAACCTTGTCTGGTGGTGAGGCGCAACGCATCCGTCTCGCCTCGCAGATTGGCTCAGGCCTAACAGGTGTGATGTATGTGCTGGATGAGCCTTCTATTGGCTTGCATCAGCGTGACAATGACAGATTACTCACCACGTTAAAACGTCTGCGCGACATGGGCAACAGTGTGATTGTAGTTGAGCATGATGAGGATGCCATTCAATCTGCCGACTATCTGATTGATATGGGACCCGGCGCTGGTGAGCATGGCGGCATGGTAGTGGCTCAAGGCACACCAAAAGAAGTGATCGCCAACCCCGCGTCCCTCACGGGGGATTACCTATCTGGGCGACGTAGCATCGCCCCCCCTAAGTCTTATCTCAAACCAGACAAAAATCGCAAGCTGAAGATCACTGGCGCTTGTGGCAATAATTTAAAGGACGTCACTCTTGATTTACCGGTTGGCTTACTTACTTGTGTCGCGGGTGTTTCTGGCTCGGGTAAGTCCACGCTTATCAACGATACGCTATACACCGCAGTATCGAAACATTTGTACGGCAGCAATGCTGAGCCTGCACCTTATCGTGAGATTTCGGGATTAGAGTTTTTCGACAAAGTAATTAACGTTGATCAGTCACCTATTGGCCGCACACCACGCTCGAACCCTGCCACTTACACTGGGCTTTTCACACCGATTCGTGATTTGTTTTCTGGTGTGCCGACTTCGCGCGAACGCGGCTACGGCCCTGGAAGGTTTTCGTTCAACGTAAAAGGCGGCCGCTGTGAATCATGCCAAGGTGATGGCGTCATCAAAGTGGAGATGCACTTCTTACCTGACGTCTATGTTCCCTGCGATGTCTGCCACGGGCATCGCTATAACCGCGAGACGTTGGAAGTGCAGTACAAAGGAAAGAACATCCACGAAGTCTTAAAGATGACCGTGGAGCATGCGCATGAATTTTTTAAAGCGGTTCCTGTGATCGCTCGAAAATTGCAAACCCTTCTCGATGTAGGCTTGGGATACATCACACTAGGGCAAAGTGCGACCACGCTGTCTGGCGGTGAAGCTCAACGCGTAAAACTTTCGCTTGAGCTATCCAAGCGTGATACGGGGCGTACCCTTTACATTCTTGATGAGCCGACCACTGGGTTACATTTTCAAGACATTGATTTGCTACTTAAAGTGATTCACAAACTGCGCGACCAAGGAAACACTGTCGTCGTCATTGAGCACAATCTGGATGTCATCAAAACTGCCGACTGGGTAATTGACCTTGGGCCAGAAGGTGGCGATGGAGGAGGCCGTATTGTGGCGCAAGGTTCGCCAAAAGAGGTTTCTGCAAATATGAATAGCGTAACTGGGCCTTACCTAAAGCAACTTTTTAAATAATCGCTGCACAAATAAAAAAAGCCGAGAAAACTCGGCTTTTTTAAAACTGCACAATCAACTTACTCGTCCGCCACTTCAACAATCTCTGCATCAGCTGGACGATCCATCAATTCAACCAATGCCATTGGTGCATTGTCGCCTTTACGGAAGCCAAATTTCAGGATACGTGAATATCCACCGTTACGTGCCGCATAACGAGGGCCAAGTTCATTAAATAATTTGCTAACAATCTCACGGTCACGCAGACGAGAGAAAGCCAAGCGGCGATTAGCCAGGCTGGGTGTTTTACCTAAAGTCAAAATTGGCTCAGCCACGCGGCGCAATTCTTTAGCTTTTGGCAAAGTTGTTTTAATAACCTCATGACGCAATAGAGAAACGGTCATGTTACGCAACATTGCCAAACGGTGGCTGCTGGTGCGATTGAGTTTTCTTAGACCTAAACGGTGACGCATGATTATCCTTTCGTACTGCTCTTAACTATTCCGACTTGCTTATGATTTACTTCTCAACAGCCGCAGGCCAGTTTTCCAGTTTCATACCAAGCGACAAGCCATGCTCAGCCAAAACTTGCTTGATTTCATTGAGTGATTTACGACCTAGGTTAGGAGTGCGTAACAAGTCACTTTCGTTATGCTGAATCAAATCACCAATGTAATGAATACTTTGTGCTTTCAAGCAGTTAGATGAACGTGGAGTCAATTCCAAATCATCAACTGGGCGCAGTAGCATTGGGTCAACTTTGGGTGCCTGTGGTTTATCTACAGGAGCCGCTGTACCTTCAAGTGCAGCAAATACTGAGAACTGATCAACCAAAATGCGTGCCGCATTGCGAATCGACTCTTCAGGATCAATTGAGTTATTAGTCTCAATGTCCATTATCAGCTTATCTAAGTCAGTACGCTGCTCAACACGCGCACTTTCTACTGAATAGCTTACCCGAGAGATCGGACTAAAAGATGCGTCAAGCGCGATGTGACCCACAGGGCGAGTTGCACCAGGAGACAAACGCGAAATCGCAGAAACATAACCACGACCCTGCTCAACTTTAATTTCAATCTCAAGCTTGCCGCCCGCAGTTAAATGCGCGATGACGTGATTAGGATTGATAACTTCGGTATCTGCATTCGTTTCAATATCAGCCGCAGTAACAACACCTGCACCAGATTTCTTTAAATGTAGAGTCGCTTCAGTAATGTTATGCAACTTAAGAACGAGTCCTTTAAGATTCAAAAGAATCTCAACAACGTCTTCTTGTACGCCATCAATTGAAGAATACTCGTGCAACACACCTGCGATCTTAACTTCGGTAACTGCGAAACCAGGCATTGAAGACAAAAGAATACGACGCAGGGCATTACCTAGTGTATGGCCATAACCACGCTCAAACGGCTCCATAACAACACGTGCCTGAGTTGGTGAAATTCGTTGTACATCAATAATACGAGGTTTAAGCAAATTGGTATTTGACATATTTGTACTCCGCGTGGATTACTTAGAATACAACTCGACAACGAGATGCTCGTTAATCGTAGCTGGCAATTCAGAACGTTGTGGCAATGCCTTGTAAGTACCCCTGAAGGACTTAGTGTCCACTTCGATCCACTCTGGAAAACCGCGTTGCTCCGCTGCGGCCAAAGCTGCTTTAACACGCAATTGTGCTTTTGATTTTTCAGCCACTTCAACCACATCACCTGGACGAACTTGATAAGAAGGAATATTCACTCGCTTACCGTTTACCAAGATAGAATTATGACGAACAACCTGACGTGCTTCTGCACGCGAAGCGCCAAAACCCATACGGTATGAAACGTTGTCTAAGCGAGATTCCAAAATTTGCAATAAGCTTTCGCCTGTAATGCCGCGAGATTGCTCGGCACGCTTATAAGTCAAGCGGAATTGACCTTCCATCACGCCATAAATACGACGCAGTTTTTGCTTTTCACGCAACTGACCTCCATTCTCTGAGGGACGCTGATTTTTTGTGTGGCCATGCTGGCCTGGGG
>JAUYFR010000029.1 GCA_030690855.1 Gallionellaceae bacterium | reverse complement strand
AACATACCAAGATATTGGTATACGCATTACATCAAGGCCATTAACCAGCGTGTTCAAACGAGAAAAGTTAAAGGAAAAAAGAGTAACGGCTACTGGGAACCATCGAGGCCTGCCACAAATGATGGAATGGCGAAAATGCCTCCGCTAACGAAAATCAACAAGACCTTTATGAGTGAGAGCGGGGACAGGTGGACTGCTGTGCAGAGGGTGCCCCATTACATAAATACAAAATCTGAAACCAGCGCCTTCGACAGATTTTTTTACCATACCGAACTTACAAAAATTAACGAGAAGCAGGATTTTTTTATTTGGCGGTCAGGGAAACTCCGAAATGCTATTCATAGCAATTTGCCATCTGTGAACATTGGTGCAGGTGTTTTTGCGGTAGAAAGTGCGGAGGTTTCTCCTCAGAACCTAACGATCATCAACCGTATTTTGGGTAAACATTACAAGTCGGCAAAAAAAATATTGCACGAGTTATTCGACCGGAATAAATCACCAAGCGTTATATTTGAAACAGAGGCGCACACATATTCAGAGTCGTTTTCGGGAAGCGGGGAGCTCTCCGTTGTTAATTTAGTACTTCGTGTTGAAGCACTCAAGGAATTTGATTTGCTACTGATTGACGAACCAGAAACCTCGCTTCATCCGGGAGCGCAAAAAGAACTGCTTTGTTATCTATTACAAAAGACGAAGGACAAAAAACTACAAGTCGTTATAGCAACACACTCGCCAACTATTGTCGATCTACTACCAGAACAGGCTTTAGTAGTGCTGGACGAAACAGTTGAAGGCACTACAGTAAATCCGAATGCCACGAAAAGTTCGGCTTTTTACCGGCTCGGACAGCCCGACCCGAATAAGATAAATATCCTGACTGAAGATAAGCTCATGCTTGCTTATTTGGAAAGAGTAAAGGGGTATCTTCCTCAAGAAATACAGTCGCGCATTTCGTTGAATGCAGCAGTTACGGGAGCTTCTGAAATGCTGTCACATCAGGTCCCCGCATTCATTGCGAGCAATACAAAAGTGATCTTGATTCTGGATGGAGACCAGCAACTTTTCATCGATCTTATTTCGCCAAGTCCAGATAGCCTTTCACCGGAAGATTTGCAGGTACTAACGGGTAATTTGAAAGCAAAATGTAACGTAACAATTGTAGGCACAAGCCCTGATGTTCCCGTTTATATGCGTTGGTGCAAGCAGCACATTATTGCTATTCCGCAAGTATGCCCTGAGCAAATTTTCTTTGAACTGCTTAATTCAGATGCGAATGCCGTCGCCGGAAATTTTACGAATAATCAATATAAAGACAAGGTTCGTAAAGCACTCCATCAACGCGGTGATGGAGTGGATTCGGCGGCTCAATATGTTCTCTTCAAATTTATGCTGGGCGAGGCTATTCGGAATGAAACAATATCCGTAGTCAATTGTATGAAGAGCCTTGCAGCAACGATAGAGGCTGCTGCGAAGTAGGCCATGTGCCGCATGGGGTATGGTCGATAAGAGCTGCTTGCAACCCGCTGGTAAGGGGGGGCGCAGCAGTGGCTATTTTTTGGTGTTGTGAGATGTTGTATGTAAGCAGCAATACTGCCGTCATTCCGTGCTTGACAATGAATCCAGCTAAAACAAAAACGGCGCACTTTGCGCGTCACTGGATACCCGCCTGCGCGGGTCTGACGGACGGTTTGATAAGTGTCGTACATTTCCTGAAGCTGACTCGTGACTACACATAAAAATTACTACTGGCGCATCGCCGGCTTTTACTTTTTTTACTATGCATTCATAGGGATGTTCGCGCCCTATTGGAGCTTGTATCTCAAATCCATTCACTTTGACGCCATTGAAATTTCTATTTTGCTGTCGATTCAGCCGGTGATGCGCATGATCGCGCCGAATATCTGGGGCTGGCTGGCCGACCACACCGGCAAGCGGCTACTGGTGGTGCAGATTGCAGCAACGCTGAGCGCTTTGTTTTATTTGGGCGTTTTCTTCACCACCAGTTTCTGGGGCATGTTTTTGGTGTTGATGTTGATGTTGATGGCCTTCTTCTGGAGCGCCTCAATGCCTTTGGTGGAAGCCACCACCATGACCTATCTGGGCAAAAACACCGCGCACTACGGACGCATTCGTTCTTGGGGTTCCATCGGCTTTATTGTGGCAGTGGTGGGACTTGGCTATGCCTTTGATTATATTGAGATAGCTTGGTTGCTATGGGCGGGATTGGTGTGCGAAGTCGGCATTCTAATTTTCTCGCGGCAGATCCCGAAGACCGAAGTGTTGGCGCATCACACCGATAATCAGTCGATCAAGCAACTCGTGTTGCAGCCCGCTGTCTTGGCGTTGTTCGGCGCATGTTTTTTGATGTCGGTTGCGCACGGGCCTTATTACACTTTCTATTCTATTTACCTAGTCGATCATGGCTACGCTAAAAGTGCCGTGGGCGGGCTATGGGCGCTCGGCGTGATTTGCGAGATCGGCGTGTTTTTTTTGATGCCCGCGTTAGTGCGACGATTCGGGTTTACGCGCATCTTATTAATTAGCTTTAGCGCGGCGGTGTTGCGATTTATGTTGATTGCTTGGACGGTCGATTTCGTCGCGTTATTGCTTGCTGCGCAGGTGCTACATGCCTTGACCTTTGGCGCGTATCACGCCGCCTCGGTGGGCT
>JAUYFR010000027.1 GCA_030690855.1 Gallionellaceae bacterium | reverse complement strand
CATATTAGCGAGCATGTAGAGAAATGGCATCATGCACGCCAACAAAATACAGAGGAGGCGCTTTGATTTATTCAAAAATCATTGGTACTGGTAGTTATTTGCCAAGCAAAGTGCTAACTAATTACGATTTAGAAAAAATCGTTGATACCACGCATGATTGGATTTTTTCGCGAAGTGGCATTGCTGAGCGTCATGTTGCTGCTGAAAATGAATTTGCTAGTGATCTTGCGCTTCAAGCTAGCCTCAAAGCGATCGAAGCCGCAGGCATCACTGCTGACGAAATTGATCTTATTATTGTGGCGACCACTTCGCCTGATATGCATTTTCCAGGCTCTGCTTGTATTTTGCAGGGCAAGCTGGGTATTAAAAATGGTGGGGCAGCTTTCGATGTGCAGGCGGTTTGTGGCGGATTCGTCTATGCCTTAAACACGGCGGATATGTACATTCGCGGCGGTCAGGCTAAAACAGTTTTAGTTGTTGGTGCTGAAGTGCTTTCTCGCATGTTGGATTGGAATGATCGAACTACCTGCGTACTGTTTGGTGATGGTGCGGGCGCAGTCATTCTGAGGTCCAGCGACAAGCCTGGCATCGTGGTTGCGAAGTTGCATGCGGATGGTAGTCATCGCAACATGTTGAAAGCAGACCCTACCATTTCGATGGATGGGCAGGCGGTATTTAAGTTTGCAGTCAAAGTGTTAAGTGATGTTGTTGAAGAGGTTTTGGAAGATCAAAAGCTCACCGGCGCTGACATTGATTGGCTAGTTCCGCATCAAGCAAACATTCGGATTATCGAAGCAACAGCGAAAAAGCTCGGCGTAAGCATGGATAAGGTAGTGGTTACCGTTGCTCAGCACGGCAATACTTCGGCGGCCTCAATCCCTCTCGCTTTAGATGCCGCTGTGCGTGACGGTCGCATCAAGCCAGGACAAAATATTTTAATGGAAGCTGTAGGTGGTGGCTTCACTTGGGGCGCAGTTTTAATCAAGTGGTAAAATACATAAAACTAAATTAAATCAATATATTATGACTAAATTCGCTTTTGTATTTCCAGGCCAAGGTTCGCAATCTCGCGGCATGATGAACGGTTACGCTGATTTCACTGCAGTGCGTAACACTTTCACTGAAGCTTCAGACGTTTTAAATCAAGATTTGTGGAAATTGGTGGCAGAGGGCGAAGAAGCTGAACTTAACGCCACCATCAACACTCAGCCAATCATGCTTACTGCAGGTGTGGCGGTTTATCGTGCGTGGCAATCTCAAAATGGAGCCATGCCAACCATGATGGCTGGACATAGCCTAGGTGAATACACAGCATTGGTTGCCGCCGGTGCGCTTAAATTTTCTGATGCTTTGCCTTTGGTACGTTACCGTGCGCAGTGTATGCAGCAAGCGGTTCCAGAGGGAGTGGGGGGCATTGCAGCGGTTTTGGGATTAGATGATGAAGCAGTTCGCGCTGTCTGTGCGGAAGGTGCGCAAGGCGAAGTGCTTGAAGCTGTGAATTACAACTCGCCTGGTCAGGTAGTTATCGCGGGTAATCGTTCAGCCGTTGAACGCGGCATGGAGCTGGCAAAGGCAAAAGGCGCAAAGCGCGCCATTATGTTGCCGATGAGCGTGCCATCTCATTGCAGCTTGCTAAAAGGAGCTGCTGAACAATTGCGTGATTATTTAAAGAATGTTGCCGTACAAGCACCAAGTATTCCCGTACTACATAACGCTGATGTCGCTGCTTATAGCGATGCAGCATCAATCAAAGACGCCTTAGTACGCCAACTCTACTCGCCAGTACGTTGGGTTGAGACGGTGCAAGCATTTGGTCTGCAAGGTATCAGCATTAATGTTGAGTGCGCTCCGGGCAAGGTGTTGGCAGGCTTGAATAAGCGTATCGATACTAACCAGCAAGCATTAGCCATCAATGATGGTGAAGCCCTTAAAGCGGCTTTAGCTGCTCTCGCATAAGGAGAAATGATGATACTTCAAGGACAAATCGCACTGGTCACTGGCGCTTCACGCGGTATTGGTCAGGCTATTGCAATGGAGCTTGGTAAGCAGGGGGCCACCGTTATTGGCACAGCGACCAGTGAAAATGGTGCAAAAGCGATTGGCATTTACCTTGAAAGCGCTGGCATCAAAGGCGCAGGCATGGCGTTAAACGTTAACGACGTTGCTCAAACTGAACAGGTGCTGAGTGATTTGCGTAAACAATTTGGCGAAATCTCTATTTTGGTGAATAACGCTGGGATCACCAAAGACAATCTTCTGGCTCGCATGAGTGACGAAGAGTGGGATGACGTTTTGACAACCAACCTGAAGTCAGTTTTCCGCTTGAGCCGCGCCGTGTTGCGCGCCATGATGAAAGCTAGGACGGGTCGTATCATCAGTATTTCTTCTGTAGTTGGTAGCATGGGGAACCCCGGGCAGGCAAATTATGCCGCTTCAAAAGCAGGAATGGTAGGTTTTACTAAGTCACTGGCGCAGGAAATCGGCAGTCGTAACATTACGGTTAACTGTGTCGCACCAGGCTTTATTGATACGGATATGACATTGGCATTGGGCGATGAGCAACGTGCAAAGCTGGTCGAGCATGTGCCGCTTAAACGTCTAGGTAAGTCACAAGACATCGCAGCAGCGGTAGCGTTTTTGGCAGGACCAGGAGCGGATTACATCACTGGAGTAACATTGCATGTTAACGGTGGGATGTACATGGAGTAAACAAGCTGTTTGGAAAATGGCGCGAGTTTGGTAGAATGCCTGCGCTTTTTGAATCTTTAATTAAAACGGGAGTAATAGAATGTCTGACATCGAACAACGCGTTAAGAAAATTGTAGCTGAGCAACTAGGCGTAAATGAAGCTGAAGTTAAAAATGAATCTTCGTTCGTAAACGACTTGGGTGCCGACTCATTGGACACCGTTGAATTGGTTATGGCACTTGAAGAAGAATTCGGCTGCGAAATCCCTGATGAAGATGCTGAGAAAATCACTTCTGTTCAGCAGGCAATTGATTACGTGAACGCTCATCCTAAGTAATTCATCTGGTCGCATTTGATCGTTTTCCCCTTCGTTAGTGGAGTGCAGATTGACTAAACGCAGAGTCGTCGTTACCGGTTTGGGTATGGTGTCGCCTGTCGGCAACAACGTTACACAGACTTGGCAAAACATTTTAGCCGGTCAGTCTGGCATCTCCCGCATTACACATTTCGATCCTAGCGCCTTTGCGTGCCAAGTAGCTGGAGAAGTGAAAGAGTTCGATGTAACCCAATTCTTGCCAGCTAAAGATGCTCGCCGCATGGATCGTTTTGTACATTTTGGCTTGGTTGCCGGGATGGAAGCTTTTAAAGACTCAGGCCTTGTCGTTACAGAGCAAAATGCAGAGCGTATTGGGGTTTGTATTAGCTCAGGCATCGGCGGTTTACCGATGATTGAGGATACGCACAATGATTACTTAGCAGGCGGCCCACGCAAGATATCGCCATTTTTCATTCCTGGCACCATCATCAACATGATTTCTGGCAATCTTTCCATCATGTATGGATTGAAAGGCCCAAATTTTGCAGTTGTATCAGCATGCACCACGGGTACTCATAGTATTGGTGATTCTGCCCGTATTATTGAGTACGGCGATGCAGATGTCATGATTGCAGGTGGCTCTGAAGCAACAATTTCCCCGTTAGCAATCGGT
>JAUYFR010000022.1 GCA_030690855.1 Gallionellaceae bacterium | reverse complement strand
ATGCCGAAGCGCTCGGCAAAGTTGCGGCGAAAACTGGGAATGGAACGGTAGCCGTGATCCAGCGCCACCGCCTTCACCGGTTTGCGCGTGACCTGCAATTGCACCAATGCAGAATGCAGTCGCGCTTCCTGAATCAAGGCGCGCAACGAAGTGGCTTCCGCCACGAGACGTCTGCGCAAGGTTGCGCCACTGATACAAAACTCTTCCTCGAAATGCGCGGAAGTCCATTCGCGCGCGGGAGCGGCAGACACCGCCAGCCGGATGCGCGCAGACAGACTCGGGTCGTGCGCCGAGAGGAAGCGATTATGCCCGGCGCGAAACAGCGCGAGCAGGATGCCGAGCAGACGGTAGTTGCGCAATGCCGTATCCATCGTATCCGCATCCGCGATGTAGGCCAGCAGCGCTTCCATCACCGCTGGCAACTCGCCCACGCTCACCGCATCGCCCTGCGCCAGCATCGCCCCATGCAGCAGGCCGCGCGCCATGCTCACCACCTCCCAAGGAAACGGGATTGCCCACGCGCGATACGGCACGGCTCCGTCGGGGATATTCTCGATATCGGCCTGCATGGCGAAATGCGTCATCAGGAATTGTCCCGTAGCGCATTCCCATGTCCCACCCATCGCATGGAATCGCTTCATACCCGACAAAGGAATCATCAGCAACGGTAGATCGCAAGCCACAGCATGTAGTCGGTAGCGATGCAGCGCGACGGTGGCGCTGGCGGCCAGGCTGGATTGTTCGAGTGCAACGATAAACTGGCGGATGAACAGAACGGATTGGTTGTCGATATGTGCAGGCATGACTCAAATACTGTAGCGAAAAATATCTCTGTTGTCGGGTAATTTTTTTGTCATGTTGCAAGCGTGACAGCCTCGACTTTGGCAGTCAACCACAATGGCGAACCCTGCGCATTAAGATAGGTGAGATATGCGCTCAGATCAAATTCGAGCTGGTGGTAGTCATGCAGCATATGCAGACATAGTTATAAAAGGCTCTGTTGTGATCACGCTCCTTGAAGTGCGCCAGTTCATGCACCACGATCGTGTGCAAAAATTCCGACTGCATACCCTTGAACACAACCGCGACGTGAATTTCGCGCTTGCGCTTAAGTTTGGCGCCCTGCACTCGCGAGATACCGGTGTGCATACCCAGCGCGTTTTGGATGACATGTAGTTTGCTGTCGAACGCCACCTTGCCCGATCAGATGCACCGACCGTGCATCAGGCGTTTCTTTCTCAACTCACCGCAATGCTACCGCCTAGTTTCATACCAATATTGATTACCGATGCCTGTTTCCGTGGTGCATAGCTCAGATTAGTCAATCGCATGGGGTGGTGCCAAAGCGAGCACATAAAAACTACTGCAAGCGTGGAACAATCCGGCACTCAATGCCATAATGAGTTACAAAAATGTCCTCCTCTAGCTGCAATAAAAACAATTATGCCGATTAGAAAACTTGACCCCGCTGAACTGCGTCTCACCATCTCGCCAGAGTCTCTCGGCTTTAGAGACACCGCTGAACTCGTTGACTGTGCGTTACCGTGGATCGGCCAAGATCGCGCCGAAAAAGCAGCTCACTTTGGCCTTAGCATGGATCAACCCGATTACAACTTATTCGTCTTAGGCGAAATCGGCACCGGTCGTAGCTCACTACTCAAGCAAGCCATGCAAGCCAGCGCCGCCACGCGCATGGTGCCGCCTGATCTTTGCTATTTGCATAACTTCAGCGCACCTGAAAAACCACAGGCCTTACGCCTACCTGCAGGGCAAGGTAAGCAACTGCGTGAGCTGATGTCCACCATGTGCAAATCACTGCAAACCGAAATTCCTTTGCGTTTGGATAGCCAAGACTTTAAAGCGGAAAGTGAGCGCATTGAAAAAACCTACAAGATTGAAGAGGCTAAAAATTACGCGGAACTGGAAGCGTTTAGCGAGGCACGTAATTTCACGCTACGCCGCGATGGCACACGACTCGTCTTCACTCTTTTAAACGAAAAAGGCCATTCGCTGACTGAAGATGATGTGGTCATATTACCTAAAGAGCGCCGCGCTGAAATCGAGCAGGCCGAACAAGAGTTGCGCACCGAGATCACTCGCTACTTCGACAAAACTCGACCGATGGAACGGCTGATGAATGAGGCGCTCGCTTCGCTGCGCCGCCAAGTGGTGAAGCCGCTACTCGACCACGAATTACAAGCCATCCGTGCTGGCCTCAAGAAACAAATCAAAGACACCACCAAGCTCAACGCCTATCTTGAGCATGTCGCCCATGACGTGCTGGAACATATTGAATTATTTAAGATTTCAGATAGCGAAGACGATCTGCGGCTGGAAGCTCTCAACACCGTTTTGTCGCGTTACCGCGTTAATTTGATTGTGGACAATTCCGAGCTCACCGGCGCGCCGGTGATCGTGGAAGACAACCCACTGTTCCGCTCACTATTTGGCAATATCGAATATCAATCTGAAAACGATGTATTGGTGACTGATTTCAGCCGCATCCGCGCGGGAAGTTTACTCAAAGCGCACGGTGGTTTTTTGATGTTGCACTTGCGCGATCTATTTGCCGATCCGCTGGTGTGGGAAAAATTGCGTCGCTTCTTGCGCAGTAGTCGCTTGCAGATTGAAGAACCCGGCACCACTTTCTCATCCATCGCGGCCGTGTCACTCGAACCTGAAGCAGTCGATGTTGCAGTCAAAATTATTCTCGTCGGTTCACGCGAGCAGTTTTACGAGTTACAAGAAGGTGATCCCGAGTTCGCACGCAGCTTTCGCGTCAAAGTGGACTTCGCCGAGAGCTTTATCGCCAACGCCGAAACCCGCCACAATGCAGCAATCTTCGTTGCCCATACTTGCCGTCGTTTAGGTTTGCCACACTTCTCTGCCGCTGCCGTCGCGCGTTTATTAGAAGAAGGACACCGCGAAGTCGATGATCAATCACGCCAAAGCGCGGTTTTCGCGCACAGCGAAGCGCTAGTGATGGAAAGTGCCGCCCTGTGTCGCGCTCGCAGTGCGCAAATTGTTGGCACGGAAGATGTTGTCGCCGCGCTTGAAGCACGCAATCTGCGCCACGACTACCCTGACCAACGCTTACAGGAAGCCATCGCCGAAGGCGATTTAATTATTTCTGTTGAAGGTGAAGAAGTCGGCCAGATCAATGCACTCAGCGTGGTCGATCTCGGTGATTACCGATTTGGTTTTCCGGGGCGACTTTCTGCACGTACTTTTGCGGGTGACGACGGCTTGGTGAATATTGCGCGGGAAGTGGAAATGTCCGGCCCGATTCACGATAAAGGTGTGCTGATTTTGCACAATCACCTCTCGGCACTGTTCTCGCATATCGCGCCGCTGGCACTCAATGCTTCGATAGTATTTGAACAAGAATACAGCGGCGTTGAAGGTGACTCCGCTTCGTGCGCGGAGCTGTATGTGTTGCTCTCTTCTCTTTCTGGTTTGCCACTCAAGCAAGGCATCGCCGTTACTGGCGCGCTCAATCAACACGGCGAAATATTACCCATCGGCGGGTTAAACGAAAAAATTGAAGGGCACTTCAAAGTGTGTGAAACCGCTGGCTTAGATGGCACACAAGGCGTGCTGATCCCGCATCGCAACCGTCGCCACTTGATGCTCGATCAAAAAGTAATCGACGCCGTGGCGCAAGGTTTGTTTCATGTTTACACCGCAGAAAAAGTTAGTGAAGGGATTGAGTTGATGACGGGCGTTGAAGCAGGAGAGCAAGATACGACAGGAAAATATGCCTACGATAGCGTGTTAGGACTGGCGCAAAAAACGCTGGTTAGTTATCGTCATGCCTGCCAAACGTCAGGGCAGAAAACAGAGCGAAAATCGTTACGGTAAAAACAAAATACACAATATAATCATGGCGTTACATCTTTTTACGCTGTAGGTCGGGTTTTAACCCGACGCATGCTGTTGGGCTGAAGCCCAACCTACAAAAACCGCTAAAGCCCAACTACTTCGTTTTCGCCATAAAACAAAACGCGATTACGTCCCGCCTCTTTTGCTTGATACATCGCCATATCCGCCCATTTCAACACTTCATCTTGCGTGGCGTCATGACCGATGAATAAAGTCACGCCAATGCTTGCTGTACAACGATGCTCGACGATCGTATCTGGTAGACCTTCTTTTTGAACTGTCAGCAAATACGGCTGCGATAACGCACTTAAAATTTTATCTGCCACTATGTTAGCTTGTGCAATTGACAATGATTTATCTTGGTCCAAGTCACTTAGCATCACCACAAATTCATCACCGCCAAAGCGGGCTACGGTGTCAATTTCTCGCACGCAATTTTTCAATCGCGCAGCGGCTTCAATCAGTAGTAAATCTCCAATCACATGGCCGTGCACATCGTTCAGCGGTTTAAAATTATCCAGATCAAGAAACATTAACGCACCATAAAGTCCGCTACGTTTGCTCGCCACCATGAGCTGAGCCAATCGGTCATTCAGCAAACGTCGGTTCGGCAGTTGCGTGAGCGGGTCATAAAATGCCAAGAGGCGCACTTCTTCTTCCACCTTTTTGCGCTCAGACACATCCTGCTTGATCGCCACATAATTAACGATCTCACTACGCTGATTAAGCACCGGCGCAATCGATAACTCCTCATGATAAAAAGTCCCATCTTTACGCTTGTTAATCAACTCACCTTGCCATTGATTTCCAGACAAAATGGTGTCCCAAAGATCTTGATAAAAAGCCTGACTTTGCTTGCCAGACTTAACCAGTTCGCTTGGCTTATGACCTATCGCCTCATCCAAGGGATAACCCGTGAGCTCAGTAAACGCTGGGTTAGCCCATTCGACGTGGTTATCTTTATCGGTAATCACAATGGCGTTAGCAGCCGAATTAAGTGCGACTTCAAACAGGCGTAAACGCGCCTCTAACTTGCCACGCACTAAGGCATGACTAATTGCCCTGCCCATCGCGTCATGTTCGTAATGCCCTTTAACCAAATAGTCTTGCGCACCATTTTCCAAAGCAGCAATCGCAAGCCATTTATCGTCATTGCCCGACAGCACAATGATCGGTACACCCGGCAGAAGTTTGCGCACCGCCTTGACTGTTTCAATACCTGATGAATCCGGCAGGCTTAAATCCAGCAAAATGATGTCCGGCGAAAAACATTCGGCGTATTTTTCGACCTCAGCCAAGCTGGTTTCCCAAGTCACGGTATCGTTATCCAAATCTAAACCGTAACCCGATTGGCGCAGATAAACTCGAATTAAGCCGTAATCACCCGGATCATCCTCCACCGTCAAAATTTTAACTTCATGTGCTAATTTATTCGACATGACTACACCGCGCTTTCTGGTA
>JAUYFR010000020.1 GCA_030690855.1 Gallionellaceae bacterium | reverse complement strand
GCCGCAACGGTTTGGCCCACATCCACCGAGCGATCGACCACCACACCGGACACGGGCGAGCGAATCACTGTGTACGCTAAGTTCGCCTTATCCTTTTCTACTGCGGCACGCGTTAATTGCAACTGCGCAGCGGCGACTTTTTTACCTTGTACAACCGTGTCTAATTCTTGGCGGGAAACATAAGCCTGCTCAAATAAACTACGAATTCTGGCTTCGTTCGCCGTCGCTAATTCCAAAGAGGCCGCTGCACTTTGTACGTTGGCTAAACTTTGTTTCTGCTGTGCGGCTAACAGCGCATCATCCAACTGCAACAACACTTGGCCTTTTTCTACCTTGCTATTGAAGTCCACATAGAGTTTTTTTACTGTGCCCGACACTTGAGTGCCCACGCTCACCAAGGACACAGGGTTAATCGTGCCATTTGCCGCAACTGATTGTTTTATTTCACTTTTCTCAACTTCCTGAGTTTTGTATTGAGGCTCAGTGGGGGCGGCATAAAATTGCTTATAGGCAAAATAGCCGCCGACACTCGTCAGCAACAAAACGAGTATCACAACGGTTTTAACAGAAGACTTTTTCATGGCTGACTCTTTTCTGCATTCTGTATCGACAATAATTTCACATCCAAACTACCCATCGTCTGCGCTAAAGTCGCACGGTAGATATTCCAATTGTAAGAGGCTTGCACTCGCTGTTGCCGTGCACTGGCTAAAGCACTTTGCGCCACGAGCACATCCAGAAAGCTGCCCACCCCCGCTTGGTAACGCGCCGAGGCAACTCGTTCAGACTGCTCGGCGCTATTCACTAAATCGGCAGTGCTGCGCAAACTTTGCGAGGAGGTTTGCAAATTTTGATAAGCGTTCCAAACATCGAGCGCTATCTGCCGTTGAATACGATCACGCTGCGCGCGTTTGGTTTCGACTTGCGCCTCGGCCGCATGAATACGGTAGCTCGGTGTATGGCCAGAATAAATCGGCACGTTAAGTTTTAAAGATAAATCGTAAGCGTTCCCCGGAGCCAGCACATCACTGCGTGAATTAGTTGCGGATGCGCCTAAAGTAATGGTTGGATTATCGCTATTGCGCACCGCATCCACATTCGCTTGCGCTGCATTCACCTGCGCTTCGGCAGCTATTAAATCAGGGCGTCTCGCACGCGCTGTCACAATAAGCGAGTCAACATCTCGCTCAAAATCTGCAGGCAGATCAATGCTTCCGGTTGCGATCAATTGAATCGGCCGATTCGCATCACGTCCAATTACGTTAGCCAATGCGCCCTGTGCGCTGCGCAATGCGCCTTCTGCTTGAATCCGATTCAGGCTTGCTTGTGAATAGGCGGTTTGTGCTTGTAATTTATCGGCAGGCGCGCCCGAGCCCACCGAGCTACGCAGGGCCGCTGCCTTAAAACTCTCTGATGCAGAGCGCTCAGCATCTTTGCTTGAGGCCCATGCCGCTTGTGCTGCCTGCACTTGATAAAAAACTTGCACGGCACTTAGAAAAACAGCTTGCACCGTGCTGTCTTGAGTTGCTGACGCTGCGGCGAGTAACTGCCGTGAATTTTCTAGTGAGGCGCTGCGTGCGCCAAAATCGTAGAGTAAATATGACAAAGTCAGCGCCGCACTTTTTGAGTCGAGTGGTGAAGTCGCGCCACTGCGATCACTATAGCTACGGCTTAAACCTACCGAGCCGTTCAATGTGGGCAGATAAGCGGCTTGTGAAACACCCAACTGCGCTTCTTGGTAACGCGCGCTGGCCCACACTTCACGCGTTTGTGGGTTGCCACATAGTGCGAGTTCAACGACCTCTGTAAGGCCGAGCACTTCGGTTTCAGTAATTAATTTGCAAGGTTGCAGTGAAGCAAGTTCTTTTGCGTGAACGCTCGTCGCACACACAAAGAAAAGCACAGAGACCAGCACAATATTTTTTATAGGCAGTGACATTTAAAATTCATTAAGCAAAAACTTCAACACGCGTAACTGACAGTTCAGAATCTATTTCGTTCAAAGCGTGATCATACCCGATGTTGCTAGCACTTAATGAAGCGCCGCCTCCGTTATAATGCCGCGCCATGTCCACCATCCAATTACTCCCTGACCTGCTCATTAACCAAATCGCCGCTGGCGAGGTGATTGAGCGCCCTGCATCGGCATTAAAAGAATTATTAGAAAACAGCTTGGATGCGGGGGCAACCGAGATTGCCGTGCAACTGGATGGCGGTGGCATCAAATTATTACGAGTGCGCGACAACGGTGGTGGCATCGCATCTGAGCAATTGTCACTCGCTCTCATGCGTCACGCCACCAGTAAGATTTCCTCGCTTGAGGATTTGCAACGCGTATCGAGCATGGGGTTTCGCGGTGAGGCGCTGGCGAGTATGGCGGCTGTGGCGCAAGTCACCCTCACTAGCCGCCACAGCGAGGCGCCACATGCGTGGAAAATTGAAGCCGTCGATGGTAAGCAAAGTGATACTTCGCCGGCTGCCCATCCCTTTGGTACGAGCATTGAAATGCGCGAGTTGTATTTCAATACACCGGCACGCCGTAAGTTTCTCAAAAGCGAAAATACTGAATTCGCTTATTGTGAAGAGACCTTTAAACGCATCGCGCTATCTCGACCTGACGTTGCCTTTTCTTTAGAGCACAGAGCGCGCACGGTTTGGCAATTACCTGTCGGCAATTTAGCACAACGCATTACCGCGATTCTTGGCGCAGAGTTCGGTAAACATGTCGTCGCCGTCGAACGCCAAGCGGCTGACTTACACATGTACGGCATTGCCGCCCTGCCCGCTTATTCGCGCTCATCCCGCGACGAGCAATACTTTTTCGTGAATGGCCGCTTCGTGCGCGACAAAGTGCTGATGCACGCCGTGCGTCAAGCTTATCAAGACATCTTGCATCACCAACGCCATCCCGCCTTTGTGCTGTTTCTTGACATGCCGCCTGAGCAGGTCGATGTGAATGTGCATCCAGCCAAGAGCGAAGTGCGCTTCCGCGAAAGTCAGGGTATCCATCAGTTTGTATTCCACACTTTACAAGAAGCACTGAGTTCAACCATAAAAACCGAAATCTCGGATTCGTCATTCCAGCGTAGGCCGGAATCCAACGACTTCATACACCTAGATTCCGGCCTGCGCCGGAATGACAACCCCTTTGAACCAGAACAACAACGCATCCCCTTTAGCGCAGCGCAGCAGCAACCCGCTTACCGTTTATGGGATGAATCAATAATCGCACGCGAGCAAATACCTGCGGCAACGCAACAGCAAGAACATCCCCTCGGTTACGCGCTAGGGCAACTCTCAGGCATTTATATTCTTGCGCAAAATCAACACGGTTTAATTGTGGTGGACATGCACGCCGCGCATGAACGCATCGTGTATGAAAAATTAAAAACTGCGCTAGATGAACAAAAAATACCAACACAGCCGCTCCTCATCCCCGTCACCTTTCATGCAGACACACTGGATGTAGCAACTGTAGAAGAAGCGCAGGCTGCGCTTGCCACACTGGGCTTCGACCTCGCACCGATCTCGCCCACAACGCTAGCCGTGCGTTCCATGCCAGCGATGTTGAAACAATCCAAAGCCGAAGCCGCCGCCCGCGAAGTGCTGCACGAGCTACGCGAATTTGGCGCAAGCCGCGCCCTTACTGAGCGCCGCAACGAATTACTCGCCACCCTCGCCTGCTACTCTGCGGTGCGTGCCAATCAGCAATTAAGCATTCCCGAGATGAATTCTATTTTGCGTGAAATGGAACAAACGGAGCGTGCCGACCAATGCAATCACGGACGACCAACTTGGTTTCAAATCACTGTCGCTGAGTTAGATGCGATGTTTATGCGCGGCAAATGAAAAAACAGCAAATAGAATTAGGGGCCGAAGATCGATGTATCTGCCCATTACCACCTGCCATTTTCCTTATGGGCCCCACCGCCAGTGGAAAAACCGGCGTGGCGGTAGAACTGGCGCAACACTTCCCGGTAGAACTCATCAGCGTTGATTCAGCTTTGGTTTTTCGCGATATGAACATCGGCACTGCCAAGCCGGATGCCGCCACGCTCGCCCGCGCACCGCATCATCTCATCGACATCATCAATCCGACTGAAGCTTATTCGGCTGCTGCCTTTGTGCGCGACTCGTTGCAGTTAATGGCAGACATCACAGCACGCGGCAAAATTCCAGTGCTAGTGGGTGGCACGATGCTGTATTTCAAAGCATTACGCGAAGGGCTTAGCCCCTTGCCACAAGCGGATGCAGCTTTACGCACTGAGTTAGATAACGAAATTGCGCAACACGGCATTGGGCATTTGCATCGCCAGCTAGTTGCTGTTGACCCTGAAACGGCGAGCCGCTTAGCCCCTGCTGACACACAGCGCATTCAGCGGGCGATGGAAATTTATCGTCTCACCGGACAGCCGATGTCATTGTTGATAAAAAATTTTGCGGCTCATGAATTGCCCTACCGAGTTTTATCTTTGGCGCTGATTCCTGCCGATCGCGCCGTGCTACATCAACGCATTGCAACGCGTTTTGAAGTGATGCTCGAACAGGGGCTGCTTGATGAACTACACAAGCTACGCGAACGCTATGCGCTTAACCGTGATATGACTTCAATGCGCTGCGTGGGCTATCGCCAAGCATGGGAATTTATGGATGGCGAAATTAATAAAAGTGAACTACTGGAGAAAGGCATTATCGCTACACGTCAACTGGCAAAACGCCAGCTCACTTGGTTGCGTGGTATGCCGGAAAACATTGAGCTGGATTGCTTGTCGCCCGAGCTATATCTACAAGTTACAAAACTGATCGAGTTACATTTGCAGCAATAAAAAAGGGAGCGCTAGGCTCCCTCTTTGGCAGACAACAAAATCAGCCTTGCCGATTATTAAAGCGTGCAGTTTTTACAGATGAACTTTCCATCCATTTTTTAATGCGCACGGCATCACCAACTCGGGTACGCTTGCCCCACGAATCGAGCAACACAATAATCACCGGACGATTTGAAATTTTTGCCTGCATCACCAAACAACGGCCAGCTTCAGTAATGTAGCCCGTTTTACTAATGCCGATATTCCAAGAATCATTTTTTACCAAAGGGTTGGTATTGCCAAAACGTAATGGGCGACGTTGTTGAGCGACTTGAACAATATGAGAAGTTGAAGTGCTGAATCGACGAATAGGTTCATAACGCTGAGAAGCTCGCACCATCACCACCAAATCTTGAGCCGTAGAGACATTGTTACTATCTAAGCCAGTTGGATCGAAAAAACGCGTCGAACTCATGCCCAGCGCTCTCGCCTTATTATTCATCATCATGAGTGCAGCAGCGGTACCGCCAGGATAGGTACGCGCAAGCGCGGCGGCGGCTCTGTTTTCAGATGCCATTAATGCGAGCTTTAGCAACTCTGCACGTGTTAGCGTGGTACCGGGACGCATGCGTGAGGTTGTTCCTTTTAAACGATCCATATCATCCGTTGTGATAGTGATTTTTTCATTCATCGGTAACTT
>JAUYFR010000016.1 GCA_030690855.1 Gallionellaceae bacterium | reverse complement strand
CTTGATGCTGGATTTGCTTGGTACTTGCCGGCGCAATCTTAATAGTAATTGTTGAGTAGATCTGCCGACAGCAAACTCATGCTCATCCTGCTCTTCGATGTCTTGCTCTTCATCATGTTCCTCATAGGCAGCATGCAATTGATTTTCACCAGGAATCCAGTCAGGGAAGATTTCAAATAACACACGATCCCATGCGTCTGCATCCGTGCGAGCGATTGCTAGGGCTAAAGGGATAACATCGTGATCTGAGCTGGTTTGGCCACTACTGTGCGCTCCGCGTGCATGAATGTCGTTTGCGAGTTCGATGATTTCGGTTGCGGCCGTTGAAAATAGTACAGCAAATGCGGTGACACCCCAGTCAGTAGCGAGCGCTTCGTGAATCAATTCAGCTCGGCGTTCCGCATCTTCGCTAGCAAAAACCACTCCGTGGATATGTGCAAAAAGTGATTCTGCTAAAACCTCGGGTTCATCTTCTATTAACTCTTCATTCCAGGGTGCGGCGAAAAAAGCGAGGCTTTCAGCCCATGCTTTTGGGGGGATAAGTAAGGTGGCTAGAGATAGCTTGCTACCGTCGAAAGCGGAGAGATGCAACGAGGTGACTTGGGGCTCAAGCGATTCCAGTACCTCAATAACGGCCAAATCACCAAATTGTTCAGCAGTCTCATTGAACGCCTCTTCTGCATGTTCAGTTGATCCTGCTAATACGAGTTCAGTAACTTGCCGGCTAATCGTTGGCAGGTTTCGCTTCTCACTCATTCTCATCTCCGTTTGCATCAAAGAGATGCTCAATGTCGTGTCCTGGCGTTAGTTGGTCTTCATCCTCATTATTCTCTTCGTAATTCTCTTCTTTTTGTAGTGCATCGAGTGAGTGATCTTCGTCCGACCAGCGTTTGCTATTTTTAAATAAGAACGCGGTGATGATCGCCTTACGAGCTAGACCTGGATTGCTCTCGGAGACACTTGTTAAAGCATTTTTTGCGTTGCTTTCGTCGCAGGTAACCATTTTTAAAACGTGATCTACTTCGCCATCATCGTAATTTTGGCTTTCTGCGAGCAAGCCCACAGGGTCAATAAAACGAAGGCTTTCAACCAGCGCAAAACTCAAGAGATTGACATCGTCTATGCCAAAGCCATTGGCGAACTCTTCTTGAAGCGATGTAACAACTTTTGCATAATTTGTTCGATTGGGTGGGTCGCCTAAAGTGTCTTCAATTTGAATAGCGAGTTCACGAGATTGGTAAGCGAATTCTGGGTGAATTTTTTTCATAGGGCGTTAATGTCTATATGAGTGGATGTTATGCTACTGAGCAATACCGCATTGATTAAAAAGTGAGCGCCATAAGGAGGCCGCCTCTTCTTCTGGATCAATAATAATGCGATTGTTGATGTTTTGATTGTAAGCGGCTCTTTTTTTAGGGTCTGAAAGAAGCTCGTAGGCAACTTTGATTGAATTAAAGCGGATTTCTGTGCTTGAATGCGAATTTCTATCAGGGTGATGGCGCATGGCCAAAACACGATAGGCCTTCTTGATTTCTTCACTGGTGGCGGTCGGAGATACGCCAAGAATGTGGTAAGGATTTTCCAATAGATGTCTCCTGTAATTGCGCCATTTTACAATAGCCAGAGGAGCGTGACGTGATTTGATTGAGCCTTAGTTACTTTGCTGCATTTTCTATCGCTTCACCACTCCTGCGCAGGTCTTTACCAATACCTTCTAATGTGTTGCATCCCGCAAGAAATAACAAAATTAATAATAAAGACCATGTTTTCATGCTGTCCCCTGAAAAAATATATTTAGAAATAGTTAATAAGCGATATTCAGCTTTAAGGGTTGGCATAAATTTCCCTTCAACTCGCGCCATCTTATCTTCAAATTTTTTTATGGGCTAGCGTAAAATGCGCATTTTATTTTTATAGTAATTATCGCTTATGACTGTCCGTACTCGTTTTGCGCCAAGTCCAACAGGTTACTTACATATTGGAGGTGCTCGCACTGCTCTTTTCTCATGGGCCTATGCGCGCAAACATAAAGGTGTTTTTATTCTGCGTATTGAAGATACTGATGTTGAGCGCTCTACACCAGAGGCAGTGCAGGCAATTTTAGATGGTATGCAATGGCTAAATCTGGAGTATGACGAAGGTCCGTTTTATCAAATGCAACGGATGCCGCGCTATAAAGAGGTGCTTGCTCAAATGATGGTCACTGGGGATGCTTATCTCTGCTACACCTCTCCCGCAGAGTTGGATGCATTGCGCGAGGCACAGCGCCTTAAGGGAGAAAAGCCTCGTTACGATGGCAGATGGAGGCCAGAGGTGGGTAAGGTTTTGCCTGAGACTCCTAAGGACATAAAACCTGTAGTGCGCTTTAAAAATCCAAATGATGGCGTGGTGGCTTGGGATGATTTAGTCAAAGGCAGGATTGAGTTTCAGAATAATGAGCTTGATGATCTCATCATTGCGCGCTCAGATGGCACACCAACCTATAATTTTTGTGTTGTTGTGGACGATTGGGATATGGGAATTACTCAGGTGATTCGTGGTGATGACCATGTAAACAACACGCCACGACAAATCAATATTTTGAAAGCACTAAGTGCGAGTGTTCCAAAGTACGCACATTTGTCGATGATTCTAGGTGACGATGGTCAAAAATTATCTAAGCGTCACGGTGCTGTGAGTGTTATGCAGTATGACGATGATGGATATTTGCCTGAGGCCGTACTTAACTACTTAGCTCGTCTTGGCTGGTCGCACGGTGATGAGGAGGTTTTTTCGGTTGCACAATTTTGTGAATGGTTTGATCTTGACCATATCACGGCATCTGCGGCGCAATTCAATACTGAAAAATTAAAGTGGTTGAACAATCACTATTTGAAAGTTGCCGATAATTCTCGTCTGGCTGCAATGGTACATGGTCGCCTTGAAAAGCGCGGTGTGAAAATAATCGCAACGCCCAATTTGGAAGCTGTGATTGCGCTTTATAAAGAACGTGTTTCTACCTTGAATGAATTGGCCGATGCCGCAGAAGTCTTTTATATTGATCTTGTGCCAGAGCAAGCTCTTCTCGATGCGCAGCTGTCAGCAGAGGCGATTCCGGCTTTGAATGAATTTGTGGAGAAAATTGAGCGTGTTGTTTGGGATGCAGCTTCTATTGTGGGACTTATTAAAGAGCTTATTGGGAAACATGGTTTAAAGATGCCAAAACTAGCCATGCCCTTACGGGTCATGTTGGTTGGGCAGACCCAAGCTCCCGCTGTCGATGGGTTAATCGCTTTGTTTTCTCGTGAACAGGTGATAGCGAGAGTTAAAAAGCATTTGTAAAAATTGCCTTAACAAAATTATCCTAAGCTGCGGTTGAGTTGGGTAGGCGTTTCCGCTACAATGCGCGCCCTGTTGGTTCGGCAGTTGCCGAAAAAACATAATTCGCACATCCGTTCATGTTGGGGTGCCCGTAAGGGTCAAGCTGACGGGTGGAGGAAATTAACCCTTAACAATATTGGAGTAATCATGGCTGTAACTATGCGTCAAATGTTGGAAGCTGGCGTCCATTTCGGACACCAAACCCGTTTCTGGAATCCAAAGATGGCTCCGTTCATCTTCGGTCATCGCAACAAAATTCACATTATCAACCTCGAAAAAACAGTGGTTATGTTTAACGATGCGTTGAAGCACATTAGCAAGTTATCTGCAAAAAAAGGCACTGTTCTTTTCGTTGCGACTAAGCGTCAAGCCCGCGAAATTATTCGTGAAGAAGCGCAGCGCGCTGGCTCTCCTTATGTTGATTACCGCTGGTTGGGTGGCATGCTGACTAACTTCAAAACAGTGCAACTTTCGATCAAACGCCTGCGCGAATTAGAAACAATGGTTGCTGATGGCAGCATTGATAAAGTGTCCAAAAAAGAAGGCTTGATGTTCCGCCGCGAATTGGAAAAATTAGAACGTAGCTTGGGTGGTATTAAGGATCTGCAAGGTTTGCCATCTGCGATTTTCGTCATCGACGTGGGCTATCAAAAAGGCACCATCACAGAAGCGCAAAAATTGGGTATCCCAGTTATTGGCGTAGTTGATACCAACCACAGCCCATTGGGTGTTGATTTCGTTATTCCTGGTAACGATGACTCTAGCCAAGCAATTCGTTTGTACGCTCGTGGCGTGGCAGATGCGATTCTGGAAGGCCGCGCAAGCGCACTGACTGAGTTGACAGAACAAGTTGAGGCGAGTGCCGCGTAAGCAGCCTTTCCAAGACGAAGGGGCGCAAGCCCCTTTTTTTATAGTTTGATTTAATTTTTAGGAGTGGAACATGGCGAATATTACCGCAGCGATGGTGATGGAACTGCGCCAGGCAACTGGTCTGGGCATGATGGAGTGCAAAAAGGCGCTGACTGAAACTGATGGCGACTTTAAGGCAGCTGAAGAATTGTTGCGTATCAAGAGTGGTGCGAAAGCAAGCAAAGCCGCATCACGTGTAACGGCTGAAGGTGTCGTGAGCGCGTTTATTACACCGGACGGCAAAGCGGGGGCAGTGGCTGAAATCAATTGTGAAACTGACTTCGTCGCGAAAAATGATGATTTCGTTGGGTTTGCAAAAGGTGTTGCTGAGTTGGTGGCAGTAAATGATCCAGCGGACATTGACGCTTTGTTGGCGTTGCCAATGAATGGCTCAACGGTTGAAGAAACGCGTAAGGCTTTGTTGATGAAGTTGGGCGAGAATCTAACGATTCGCCGTTTTGAGCGTTACGCAACGACGACAGGCAAGCTGTCTAGCTACTTACACGGCAGCAAAATTGGTGTGTTATTGAATTTCACCGGTGGTGACGATGCAATGGGCCGTGACTTGTGTATGCATATCGCAGCGAGCAAACCAAAGTCGGTTGATGCGTCTGGCGTGAATCCAGAAGAGATCGCTACTGAGCGCCGTATCGCGATTGAAAAAGCAAAAGAAGCGGGCAAGCCAGAGGCCATGTTAGAAAAGATCGCCGAAGGTACGGTACAGAAATTCCTCAAAGACGTGACTTTGTTAGGTCAAGTGTTCGTTAAGGCGGAAGATGGCAAACAAACGATTGAGCAGTTCTTGAAAACTAAATCTGCAACTGTTTCAGCCTTTCAAATGTTTATCGTCGGTGAAGGTATCGAGAAAAAGGTTGAAGACTACGCAGCTGAAGTTGCGGCGACTATTGCTGCTAGTAAGAAAGACTAAAGCCATGTCAAACGCCCCTGCATATAAACGTATTCTGCTCAAGCTTTCTGGTGAGGCCTTGATGGGCGATGACAGTTACGGTATTAACCGTACTGTCATCGAACGCATTGTGTCTGAAATCGCTGAAGTGGTGGGTTTGGGTGTGCAGGTGGCGATGGTGATTGGTGGTGGCAATATTTTTCGAGGTGTGGCGCCTGCCGCAGCTGGGATGGATAGAGCGACTGCCGATTACATGGGCATGTTGGCGACGGTAATGAATTCGATGGCGT
>JAUYFR010000013.1 GCA_030690855.1 Gallionellaceae bacterium | reverse complement strand
ATCCACACTCATCGCGATGGTGCCATCTTGAACTTCGGCGAGTAGCTTAGCCGAATAAGTGCCCAAGCCGGTGCCGCCTTTTTTACCCGCAGTCACATATTTGTCAAAGAATGAAGCACGCACGTGATCAGGTGCCGCACCACTGTTGGTGATCTTTATTGCACCACGACCCTCGTCGCTGTGGCTATAAGTGATGGCAAGTTTGCCGCCTGTGGGGGCAGCCTCCACGGCATTTTTAATTAGATTGCCAAGCATTGAATAGCAAAGCAAACCATCACCCTGTACCGTGAATTCAGGCTCTTCGCCTTCTTTAACAACGGTATGAGCTAGCGTGTTGGTTACGTGAAGTGATTTTGCGCCAATTTCTGCACTTTTTTCAGTCAACAATTTTCGGATGATTTGAATCAGATCAATCCGTGAAGGCTGTAATTCGTAAACGCCTTGTTCGATTTTGAATAGGTCGAGTGACAGTGTCACCATGTTAAGCAGGGTGTGGGCGGATTCTCCAACAGCCTCTAGTAACTCTTTTTGATCCTGCGTCATCATCTCATCGTTCAACAGCATGTCGGTAAAATTGATGATGCCGCCGATTGGGTTTTTCAGATCATGCGCGGTCATGCGATCAACTTCTTCGCGCAGGTGTAAGTTTTCTGCCATGACTTCATTTTGCTGCTGTAATTCTACAAAGGCTCTGCTGCGAGTGAGATGGTTGCGCACACGCACTTTAAGTACAGTGGGATTGGCTGGCTTAGTTACATAATCAACTGCACCCAGTTCAAAGCCTTTTACGACGTCGGTCGCATCATCGACGGCAGTGAGGAAGATGACAGGAATGCCTGCGGTTTTTGGGTATGCCTTTAATCGACGGCAAACTTCAAAGCCATCCATTTCAGGCATCATTACGTCGAGCAAAATGAGGTCTGGTAAGTCCTTGCCACTGACCAATAACTTGAGTGCAGCCTCGCCACTTTTAGCCGCGCGCACTTTATATTCGTCTTGCAATAAGCCAACGAGTACATCGATGTTGTCGGCAATGTCATCGACCACAAGAATGCTAGCTTGCTTGGCCATGCGCGCCTGCAGGTCTTCGGTGATGATGAGTGCGGAAGGCTCTGAGCCATATCGAGGTTGATAGCTAACTGCTGGCGAAGAAGCTGGTGATGCTTGGAAGTTGGCCGCAGCAGAGGGCATTGAATTGGTTTTAGCAATAGGTGCTGAGGTCGGGGGTTTTTGTTTGCCCATCAGCGCACCTAAACCACTTCGATCATCATTAATCGCGTCATCCATTTGCTGAACTTTGAGGCCGTTCACAATTCCTTTTTCCAAATTGGCCAACATCTTGTCGAGCTTGGATTGCAAATTGCCAACGGTAAATGGTTTAACAAGAAAGTCAGACACGCCAGCTTCAGCAGCCTCTTGCACTTGGTGGCGTGCAATTTCGGCGGTGATCATCAATACAGGCAGGGTTTTATATTGGTCATGTGCGCGAATGGCTCTGAGTAATTCAATGCCCGGCATCACTGGCATATTCCAATCGGTGATTACCACCTTAATCGAAGAGATGCTCGCTAGTTGCTTTAATGCCTCTTGACCATTGGCAGCTTGGTAGATATTGGTATAACCCATCGCGTTAAGATTTTTAATCACCAACTTGCGCATTGATTCAAAATCATCAACCACTAGAAAACATATTTTTTTCTTATCTGCATCTGTACTCATGTGTGGCTCCACTTGTTTTTATTAACGCTATTGATTATAGGGGAAAATGAATTTGATTCACGCAAAACAGTGATGTCTTTAGACGCTTCGTGTCTTGAGTTAAATGCGCTTGAAACGGTTAGAATTAACCCCCTTAATAATTTCAAGTAAACGCAGTTAATTTCAATGGACGCGCGTTTTCGTTGGTGAGCAACATCATGAAGAAAAAAATAAAAACACCTAAAATCGGTTTCGTTTCTCTTGGTTGCCCGAAGGGCAATATAAATATACCGATGATGGTCGGTTTTATCACTGTTTCTAGCGCATGATTAAGTATTGATATCCATTTTAGGCCAATCAATAAAAAATGCTTATAGAGACTTGCGCACAAAACGTTGCGTATATCCTCAAATCTGCCTTGCAGATAAAGAGCGTCGCCTCGTTATTAATAGTTCGTCAGAGCGTAACGTAAATAAAAACCGACACTAAAATCTTCAGTGATTTTTAAAATGTTCGTATAGATGGACTATTTATAACGATAGTGAGTATTAAATCCATAGTAAAGGACAATCTGAATTCAATATTTGTGCTATAAATAGCCCTTAATAATGGATTTATTTGTCGAATTGGAGTCTTTATGTCCGCCATATCGGATTTTCAAACGAATGATGAGATTTTGCGGGAGTTGGGAGCACGTATTAGAAGCCGACGGCTTGGCCGCAATATTCCAGTTGATCAACTGGCCGAGCGTTCTGGCCTGAATCGCAAAACGATCCTCGAATTGGAGTCAGGGGGGGATGTGCGCCTTTCTTCGCTGATTAAACTGCTCAGAGGATTAAATATGATCAATACCTTGGAAGCATCATTCCCAGATGCACTTCCGGGTGGCGAGGCGATACTGCCACGCGGTCAATTGCGCCAAAAAGCATCAAGGGAGAGACGTAAAAATGGTAACGACTAAAGCTCGACTAGGTCACCCAAATATTATCGCGAC
>JAUYFR010000364.1 GCA_030690855.1 Gallionellaceae bacterium | reverse complement strand
TCCAATTTTTGGTTTAGTAAATTAGCTCACGTTATTCCAAATCATCTTTCTGGTATTGATCCAGAAAGCGTGGTGAAAACCGAAGCAGATCGTGCGCAAGTGCGTGGCCGATCTTTTGTGACCAAGAAGCTCAAGCCGTTGCCAATCGAGGCGATTGTGCGTGGTTATTTGGTGGGTTCAGGTTGGAAAGATTACAAAAAAACGGGTGCCGTATGCGGCATTAAGTTGCCCGCTGGGCTGCAAGAAGCGCAGCAATTACCGGAGCCGTTGTTCACCCCTTCCACTAAAGCGGCAGTGGGCGAGCATGATGAAAATATTTCCTTTGAGGAAGCAAAAAAATTGCTGGGTGCAGAACGTGCCGAAGCGGTGAAAGCGGCCACGTTAGCCTTGTACACTGAGGCGGCAGAGTACGCACTAACACGAGGCATTATCATTGCGGATACTAAGTTTGAGTTCGGCGAAGATGCTAATGGAAAATTATATTTAATCGATGAAGCGCTTACCCCTGACTCCTCCCGTTTTTGGCCAGCAGATCAATATAAAGTAGGGAGTAATCCGCCAAGTTTTGATAAGCAATTTGTGCGAGATTGGCTCGAATCATCGGGATGGGATAAGCAACCTCCCGCACCGCAGGTGCCACAAGAGGTCCTGCAGAAAACCGCTGATAAATATCTTGAAGCGCAGCGGCTTTTGACAGGGGTGTGACGCTCCTCAAGCTCATAAACGATTGAGCAATCATGGCTGATCAAGCTGATAATTTTCGCCATCGCTTTGAAATGCGCAAAGAGCTGGGGCGCGGCGCAACTAGTGAAGTGCATCTGGCTTTTGATACTTTCCTGCAACGGGAAGTGGCGCTAAAGCTGACTCGCACGGGCTACTTAGATAACAAGCAAGAAGGCATACGCAATCGCAAGATGTGGCTGAATGAAACTCGTCTCGCCGGCAAATTACAACACCCGTTTATCGTACAAATTTTTGAAGCGTGCAGCACGCCAGAGTTCGATTATTTGGTAATGGAATATGTGCCCGGCGGCACGTTAAAAGCACACACCTCGTTCGATAATCTTTTACCCATCAGTCGTCTGATCGACATTCTGTATAAGGTTTGTAACGCGATGGAGTATTCCCACAAAATGGGCATTCTTCACCGCGACATTAAACCAAGCAACGTACTCATTGGTGAAAATAATTCCGTCAAAGTTTCTGACTTTGGCGCAGCCTTTTTGTTTAATTCCGACACCACACAAGTCGATATGGTAGGTACGTTGCCTTTCATGGCACCAGAGCAACTTTCGCAAACACGGCCCTCAATTCAGGCGGATGTTTATGCGGTGGGCGTGATGGCGTATCAGCTACTGACGGGTAATCTGCCCTTCACCGCGAAATCTTATGACGAAATGATTTATCAGAAACTGCACGAAGAAGCGCTGCCGTTGGAAAAGCGTCGTAATGACATTCCACAGGCATTACGTTTTGCGGTGCACCGTGCCATGCATCGTGATCGAGAGATGCGCTATAACTCATGGAAGGCATTTTGCGATGACCTCGTTACTGCTATGCCGACCATCGAAAAATTAGAAGATGTGCGCTTTGATTCTGTGCAATTTGATGTGCTGCGCAATCTTGCTTTCTTTGCTCATTTTTCCGATAACGAAGTGTGGGAAACGGTGGGCATAAGTCAGTGGCAAGAACGAAAATCAGGTGACCACATCATCAACGAAGGCAAGGTGGGCAGCAGCTTTTTTATCATCATTCGGGGCGAGGCGCAGGCGACAAAAAATGGCGTCGAGTTGGCACGAATGCATGAAGGGAGCTGCTTCGGTGAATTAGCCTACTTAGATGAGGCACGTCATACACGGCTTGCGAGCGTGAATGCGATTACCGATTTAAGTTTAATAAAAGTAGAGGGAGAGTTATTGCAGCATGCCAGCGATGGTCTTCAAGCAAGTTTTGCTAAGGCGTTTTTGAATTTAATGATTGCTAGAATCAAAGATACGGATCGGCAGTTGCTATCGTTTTTGTTGGCACAGCCAACTGCTCGATTAACGTAATTTGTAGATTATTTCCCGCTGGAACTCACGCCCTTGAGCTCGCGGAAGCGTAGTTTGTCAGCCTCAAAGCGGGCTTTCACCGTCGCTAACTCTTGTTCGTTTTGCGCGAGCTCTTTTTCTAGTTTGGTAATCCGTGCATCGTCTTGGGCAATATCTTCTAATAAAGATTTCTGAATTCCCTTGCCTTGTTTTGCTGGATCACTCTGCTCTTTGACGTGACTTACGCGTGATTCGCGCGCTGACTTGAGCATGGTATGAATGCTATTAATGCGAGCATCAACTTGTTGCAAGCTACGATCACGCGACAGATCAATTTCTTTCTCATTGCTGAAGGTGCTTAACAAAGCAGTGTCTTTGCGTTTCGTTTCGATGGCAATTTTGTCATCAGCATTCTTTTTTGCATCGGCCACATTTTTGGCGCGTTGTTCTTCGGGCGTTAATTTATCAATGCGTTTATCGATACGGCCCTTGTCATTAAAATGAGTCGCGTCCTTATTGGAGTATTCCGGCGGGATTGTTTCGCCATAATGAGTAGTGCCGTTATCGTCCACCCACTTATAGAGTTTTGCCTCGGCACTAGCAGAAAAAACGCCAAACAAAATTAGACACACACCCGCAAATTTAAGATTAAACATTTTTCACCCCGTAACGATCTCGATAAGATTGAACTGCCTGAAGATTTTGAACCAACTCAGTTTCGCCTTGCAAATAATTTAACAAGTCATCCAATGCAGCAATAGAAATTACCGGCAAATTGTAATCACGTCGCACTTCTTGCACGGCGGATAGTTCACCTTGCCCTCGCTCCATGCGATCGAGCGCAATCACCACGCCACAAGGCGTTGCCCCAGCGGCACGAATCAGCTCGATAGACTCGCGCACTGATGTTCCAGCAGAAATCACATCATCAATGATTAACACGTTGCCTTGCAATTTTGCACCGACTGTATTGCCTCCCTCGCCATGATCCTTCGCTTCCTTCCGGTTAAAGCAATACGGTACATTGCGGCCTTGTTCGGCAAGCGCGATAGAAGTGCCCGCTACCAGTGGAATGCCTTTGTACGCTGGGCCAAACAGCATATCGAATGGTACATTTGAGGCGAGAATGGCTTGGGCATAAAACTGGGAAAGTTCACGTAATGCGGCACCATCTTGAAACAAACCGGAATTAAAAAAATACGGCGACAAGCGCCCTGCTTTGGTTTGAAACTCACCGAAGCGCAACACACTTTGTGCGACGGCGAAGCGGATAAAGTCTTGACGATAAGCGTGCATGAGTAGTTTAGAAACAGATAAAAGAGTGACGCCATTATAATGCCGTCATTACTTCAAAGAGAAAATTCATGCGCATTATCAGTCTCAACTTGAATGGTATCCGCTCCGCCTATAACAAGGGCTTGCTGGAATGGTTTGGCAAACAGAGTGCCGATATTCTTTGTGTACAAGAACTCAAAGCTCAAGCGGGTGATATGACACCTGACATGATCTCGCCACTTGGCTATCACGGCCATTTTCACTATGCCGAAAAAAAGGGCTACAGCGGTGTCGCCATTTACAGCAAGCAAAAACCAGATAACGTCATCGTAGGTTTAGGTATTGCCGAGTTTGATATGGAAGGGCGCTACATCGAAGCGCAGTTTGGTAACCTCAGTGTGGTGTCGTTGTATCTGCCTTCTGGTTCCAGTGGCGAAGAACGGCAAGGGGTGAAATTTAAATTCATGGAAGCATTCTTGCCTCATCTGGTGGCGCTAAAACAAAGTGGGCGCGATGTCATTGTGTGTGGCGACTGGAACATTGCTCACACTGAAAAAGATTTGAAAAATTGGAAAGGTAACAAAAAGAATTCTGGCTTTTTGCCGGAAGAGCGCGCTTGGCTTACGCAACTATTTGGCGAGGTGGGTTTTGTTGATGTGTTCCGTAAGCTACATCCTGAGTTAGAGGCCTATACGTGGTGGTCAAATCGTGGACAGGCATGGGCGAAGGACGTCGGCTGGCGTTTAGATTATCAAGTGGCGACACCAGCGATGGCCGAAAAAGCAATAGCAACCGGCATCTACAAAGAGCAACGCTTTTCAGATCACGCGCCGCTGTTGGTGGACTACCTAGGGTGAGTTCGTAGGTCGGGTTTTAACCCGACAGCGTTGGGCTGAAGCCCAACCTACAACACCAATTAACTTCTTCTGCACTTGAATTAAAAAAATTATTTCCAGAGTTTAAGAGCCTGCATCTGCTTCGTCGCTTGTTCTGCCCAACCCCGATTCGCGGCAGGTGAGGCAGGGCTGGGGTGCAAGATGCGACCAATCTTAATTTGCGGTAGATGTGCCAACGCACGTTGTGCCTGCGCTTCGGCAAAACCACCGATGCCGATGACCCATTCGGTTTGAGTGGCCGCGACGACTTCAACAAGGTGCGCGTCGCATGCGGCAAACAGTGGCGCGCTTTCTGTAGCAGGTAATTTGTCTGGCGTGACATTTTTAGCTGAGGCAAAGAATGCTAGCGGGCAATAGTTAGCGACAAAGTGTTCAGCAAAAAATGCGTCTGCCGAAGTGAAGCGCTCGGCAAACAATCCCCACAAGCGTCGGCCGCTCACTTCGGAGCGAGTGCACGCCCAACCTTCAATCGGTCGTGCAGGGTTTTCATGCACGGGTTTTTGAATCGGCGCATCCAGTTGCATCCAATCGCGCGCGGCGGCAATTTCTCCAAACGGCACGCCGATCTGCGTCATGCCAAACGGGCCGGGATTCATCCCTAAAAAAACGATGCGTTTGTTGCCTTCGCCAAACCGACGCAGATATTGTTCATGGCAGGCCCATGCGTAATCAAGTGGGTTGTAGAAGTGGGTAACAGGCGCGGAGAAGGTGAGCTTGTTGACAGATTCAGAGAGCTTTTGCGCGGCGGCGATTAAGCTGTTAGTGCTCATGCTTGTTTTTCTTTCCACGGCGCAACTTTAAGTAGTAGCAACATGCCGGGGATCGCCAACAGTGCGCACAGAAAAAAGAAACCCATCCATCCCATCATTTCCACCAGCCAACCTGTTGCCGCGTTGGCAAAGGTGCGCGGCATGGCGGCCAAGCTGGTAAACAGCGCAAATTGGGTGGCGGTGTAAGCGGGGTGTGTGCTGCGTGCGATGAAGGCAACGAAGGCCGCCGTGCCGAGCCCGACACCCAAAGCTTCCAAGCCGATGACAAAAGCGAGTTGAGCTAATTCCAACGAGGTAATTTCCGCGTGATGCCCCACCCCTGCCAGCCATGCGAAGCCGAAAATAGATACCACCTGCACCACGCCAAACAACCACAGTGCGCGATTGATGCCGATCTTCACCATCCATAATCCGCCGAGCAAACCGCCAATGACTGCCGGCCATAATCCGGCATTTTTAGCGATCAAGCCGATCTGAGTTTTGCTAAAGCCCATGTCCATGTAAAACGGCGTGGCCAGCGCGGTACACATGCTGTCGCCGAGTTTGTAAAAAAACAGAAAAGCCAATATAAACAATGCACTATGCCATCCTTGGCGATGAATGAATTCGCGGAAAGGTTCAACCACCGCAGCGCGTAAATTCTTCGGTGGAATCACGTTTAGCGGCTCTTTAACCAGCAAAGTCATTAGTAAACCCGGCAGCATAAATAGCGCCGTAATGATGAATACCAAATCCCACGGCAAGGTGTCCGCGAGAATGAGTGACAGCGAACCCGGAATTAGCCCCGCAATGCGGTAGGCATTCACATGCACCGAATTGCCCAGCCCCAGCTCGGCATCATTCAATAATTCGCGGCGATAAGCGTCCAGCACGATGTCCTGCGTGGCACTTAAAAAGGCCAGTAAGGTACAAAACAACACGATGGTGGTCATGTCTGTTTGCGGTGAGAAACCGCCGAGCGTAGCGATCACAAGCAGCAGTGAAATTTGCGCCAGCAACATCCAGCCGCGCCGTCTGCCGAAGGCGGGCACGACGTAACGATCAAGTAGCGGTGACCACAAAAATTTCCAAGTGTAGGGAAATTGAATTAGCGCAAACAGGCCGATGGTTTTGAGATCAACGTGCTCACTGCGTAGCCATGCGGGAATCAGGTTAAACAGCAGATACAGCGGCAAACCGGAAGAGAATCCGGTGAACACGCAAATCAACATGCGACGGGTGAAGAGTTGTTGCCAGACAGACATAGAAACCTTTATCAAATAATTTATGAGTCCTGTCATTCCCGCGAAAGCTGGAATCCAGCAAGAAAAATAATCCGCGAAGCGAGCTTTGCGGTTTTGTCCAGCTTTGCCGGAATTCTTCAATTGCCTAGATTCCCGCTTTCGCGGGAATGACGGTAACTCGTTACAACGCCGCCGCGATTTCCCTAAAGCTATTCAAACCCGCTACAAGATTCTCAATAATTTCCAACGCCAGCACATCCGGTTCCGGCAAGTTATCCAGATCAGCAAGGCTATTATCTTTCACACAAAAGATATCCAGACTGGTTTTATCGCGCGCGATGATTTGTTCGTAGCTGAATTTGCGCCAGCGGCCTTCCGGGTTGGTAGCCTCGTTCCAGCTTTCTTTGCGCTGATGGCGATTGAGCGGGTTGTAGCT
Source organism: Gallionellaceae bacterium (assembly GCA_030690855.1). Taxonomy (GTDB): domain Bacteria; phylum Pseudomonadota; class Gammaproteobacteria; order Burkholderiales; family Gallionellaceae; genus PALSA-1006. The sequence continues at coordinate 162 of JAUYFR010000364.1, read as the reverse complement.
GGCGATGAATTCCTGCAAATCCTCGAAGCGCAACGGCTTCTTTTTTAGCGTGTGGTGAATGTTGGTGCGGTAGTCGTAGAACCACACCTCTTTCGTCCACGGCTCTTTGCTAGCAGCGTGGTTGTCGAAGAACAGCACGTTCGCCTTCACGCCGTTGGCATA
>JAUYFR010000363.1 GCA_030690855.1 Gallionellaceae bacterium | reverse complement strand
AATGCCACTTAATACCTCTGGGCGCATGGTGCGTTTGGCGTAAGGTTTGATGTTTTCAACGAGCTGGTCGCCTGCATCAATATCAACGCCGGCATCGCGGTAGGAAAGGCTGTTAGGTTGGCTCATGCAAAATCTCACTCTCATAAATTAAATCAAAATTGTTCATTAGCAATACGAGCAATACAAAACAAATGTGTCGTAGGTCGGGTTTTAACCCGACATGTCGGGCTGAAGCCCGACCTACGTAGCTCGGTTAGAGCCAATTCCATCTCAGTTCGTTTGACCTTGGAAACAGAATTGGAATACAGTGCAGCACATTTTTCGAACGGCGGATTTTACCCCAAATGACTTCGACTCGCTTCCCTGTGCTGCAATGGTTTGCCATTTTATTGATCCCAGTGGGGTTGCTTTATCTATTGGCACCCGTGTTGTTTCCCTTTGTCGCAGCGGCCGTTTTAGCCTATATCTGCCAGCCGCTGGTGGCACGACTAAGTGTCAATAAAATGTCGCGTACGCTGGCCACTTTATTGGTGATGCTCGGTATGTTGGCGATTTTTGTGCTGATGGTGCTGATTTTGATGCCGCTATTGCGCAACGAGCTTGATTTGCTGTGGCTACGGCTGCCTGGCTTATTAGAAAGCTTGCAGGTGCGCTTATTGCCATTTTTGCAGCAGGGCGCTATGCCTGCGGTGAAGTGGGACGTGGCAACGCTGACCAATTTATTGCGTGATAATTTCCAAGTGGCAGGTGGGGTGGCCGGTAAATTGTTGCCTTGGCTGACCGGTGGTGGCGCGGCGCTATTGGGCTTGTTGATGAATTTGATGCTGATTCCGTTGGCGATGTTTTATCTGTTGCGTGATTGGCCACAACTCTTGGCTCGCGTGGATGCGCTGATTCCGCGTCGTTGGCATGATAAGAGTAGCGAAATCGCTAAAGAAATTGACGAAGTGCTAGCGCAATTTTTGCGCGGGCAAATTGCAGTGATGTTGTTGATGAGCGTGTTTTATGTGTTTGCATTGTGGTTGGTGGGCGTGGAGTTTGCGCTACCAATCGGCATGGTGAGTGGACTGCTCGTTTTTATCCCTTATGTGGGCATGATTGTTGGTGTCGGTTTGGCAACGGTTGTGGCACTCAGCCAGTTTGAGTTGTGGACTGATGTGCTGTGGGTATGGATGGTTTTCGGCGTAGGGCAACTGCTTGAAGGGATGGTGGTCACTCCGCGCTTGGTGGGCGAACGCATCGGCTTGCATCCGCTCGCGGTAGTTTTTGCTTTGCTCGCGTTTGGTCAATTATTTGGCTTTGTCGGTTTGCTCATCGCTTTGCCGCTGGCAGCAGTGCTTCTTGTCGGTTTACGGCACTTGCGCGGTGCTTATTTCTCTAGCGAGCTTTATAAATAATATGACGCAACTGTTGCTTGGCATCGCTCCGCAATGGGAGCCAACCTTAGAAAATTTTGTGATTGGCCGAAACTTGGAGCTGCATTCCGCCTTGCGCCATGCGCTTTCTAGCACGGGTGGCGAACGCGGATTTTATGTGTGGGGAGAGGCCGTGAGTGGCAAAAGCCATTTGCTACAAGCAGCAGTGGAACGCGCGCGCGTTAATGGCCAATCAGCGGTGTATCAGTGTGGCGCAGTGCCAGAAGAGGCGCAGGTGGTGGCGGTAGATGACGTTGAAAAATTAGATGACGCCGCACAAATTTCTCTATTTGCACTCTACAACCGCATACGTGAATCCGGCGGCATGTTGATAGTCAGTGGACAAGCGGCGCCAGCGCATTTGCAGTTGCGCGATGATTTGCGTACTCGCCTTGGTTGGGGCTTGGTGTACCAAGTGCATGCCTTGAATGACGAAGAAAAAAGTCAAACATTACAACAACATGCAAAAGCGCGCGGCTTTGAATTGCCGATAGAGGTCACGCAGTATTTGTTGCGGCATGGTCGGCGCGACTTGCCTTATTTGTTAAGTGTGTTGGATGAGTTAGATGCGCATTGTTTGCGTTTGAAAAAACGTGCCGCGACAGTGCCACTGTTAAAAGATGTGATGCAAAAATAATTGGAGCGAGAAGTGAAATTAGCCTTATTTGATTTAGACAATACCTTGTTGATTGGTGATAGTGATTTTGAATGGTCGCAATTTTTGATTGAACAAGGCGTGCTGGACCGTGAGTTATTTGAAGCAAAAAATTTACAATTTTACGAACAATACAAAGCAGGGGTTTTGGATATTCATGAATTTTTGGATTTTCAATTGAAGCCTTTGTCGCGCCATTCGCGCAAAGTGTTGGATGTGTGGCATGAAGATTTTATGCGCATCAAAGTGCGCCCGATGATGGGCGATGCCGCACGTAACTTGGTTGCTAAGCATAAAGACGCGGGCGATGTTTGCGTGATTATTACCGCTACCAATAGTTTTGTGACTGCGCCGATCGCGCGTGAGTTTGGTGTGCCGCATTTAATCGGTACGGACCCAGAACAAATCAACGGTGAATTCACCGGTAATGTTGCGGGTATTCCGAGCTTTCGCGAAGGAAAGATTACTCGACTTAAGGCGTGGATGGCGGAGCGCGGCTGGACGTGGGACAGTTTCGAAGACACCACTTTTTACAGCGACTCCCTCAATGATTTGCCTTTGCTGGCGAAAGTGAAAAAACCGGTTGCGGTAGATCCTGATGCTACTTTGCGCAAGCACGCAGAGCAGCATGGTTGGCCAGTTATTTCACTGAGATAAAGATCGTTAGTTGTTCACAATTAGCCATGTTTTTCTTTCACCATTTCTCCTAATAACTGAATCACTTGGCTGCTCGCATTTTCAGCAGCTTGTAGCTTGATAATCAGCTCTTCACGTATGGAGGCGTCATTTGCCCAGTCTTGTTGAGCGAGTCCTAATGCACTATGTACGTTGGAGTGCACGAGGGAGTGAGGCAAATCAAGAGAGGTATAGGCTTTGGTCTTTCCAAATGCGTCTTTGCCAGCGTCGATATACCATTTCCCTAAACGACAATTCTTGTGATTAGTCTTGACTGCTTTTGCCTCATCACAATCGGGTGCCGCACACATTTCTATCGCTCTGTAGGCGTTTTGCATGTAGATGATGTGGTCCATTTTAACCAGTGAGCCAAACGACCAGTCCTTGGTTTTTGACACGCGTTTAATGGTGTTTTCTGCGGCCTGCGAGAATCCTGAGAAACGCGATTTAAAGTCGCTCATTTGAACGTGTACCTTGGCGGTTACTTCACTCGCAGTACGTGTCTCTACTTCGATTTTTTCGACATGGCTTCTGAAACTTTCGACGATGGAATTAATTTCGATAGTTGCTTTTTTAGTGCGTTCAGCGAGCTTTCTAACTTCATCGGCAACCACTGCAAACCCACGGCCTTGTTCGCCCGCTCGAGCTGCTTCGATAGCTGCATTTAATGCAAGCAGATTCGTTTGGTCAGCAATTTCCGCGATGATGTTCACAGTGGATTCAATAGAGGCACTCTCACTTCCTAATAAGTTTGCAGAAGTCGCGAGTTGCTGGACCTGGGTGTTCATGTGATCGAGTGCGCCGCTAATTTCACTAACCACCTCTAAACTTTCGGTCGCGGCCTTGCGATTGGCGATGGCAATCGTTTCGACCTGATCCATTTCGGCACTCATTTCAACTAAATCTTGTTGATTGAGCTTTAAATTGTTCAGTAGCTTGGATGAATTCATCGTGTGAATACGAGAGCCCAATTCATTTTTACTAATGAACTGCACATTGTCTTCCATCGCTTTGATAGCTTGATTGACCTTGTTGAGTGATTCAGAAAATTGACCGGGCAGCCCGCGTGAAAGTGCTTTGCGATAGTAAACCCCATCGGCGACTAAACTAAAGCAGGTATTCACCTCTTTGAAATAGTTTTCAATTAAATCAAGAAAGTCATTCAGCTCCCAAGCTGATTTGCCGATCTCTCCCAGCCCTTTTGTATTCGTGACACGTTCGTGCAATTGTCCTTTGCGTGAGCTTCTTAGCACATTTTGCATTTTCACCACGACTTCGACTGCACGCTCATATTTGAGGTAGGCATAGGCCGAAAATGCGATTCCCAATATAGGAAAGAGCCAATCGATAGGGTCGAAACCGTGCATGACGGTGAGCCGAACTACCATGCTCAGGGTCAGCGCAATGAATACCGCACAGACCGCTAAAAAGCGGCCACCCATCATCAAGTGGTGAGCAAAGTTGATTTTCATGATCCGCTCCTCTCGTTCAGCGACAAAATGAAGCGGTCATAAGTGGTGTCGAGATTTTTGAGCTTTGATTGCAAATATTCTATTGAGGCAGCTGCTGCATTGGCCGTGTTGGTGCGACTCTCTACCCCCAGCATTTCTTGGTAAATCGCCTGCATGGTGGCAACGGCTTCTTTGCTAGGTTTGCTGCGTACGGAAAAATAACCGATGTGGTTGCCGCTGGCGTCACGATCTGGAGTGACATTGGCAAACACCCAATAATAATGTCCTTGAGAAGTGATGTTTTTTACGTAGCCAAAAAACTCACGCTCTTGCTTCAGCGTATCCCATAACAATTTAAAAGCGCCGCGAGGCATATCGGGGTGGCGCACGATATTGTGCTGTACACCAAGCACCTCGCTCTCAGCAAAATTCGCCACCCGCATAAATGAGCGGTTAACGTAGGTGATGCGACCAGCTAAGTCAGTCTTGGAAATGATGATTTCGTCATCGTCTAGCAAAACCTCTTGCTGTGTTGGAGTGATCTTTAATTTCATACTTCCCCCTCATGCGCTTATTCGCCAGCTATGTTGGCTTGTGATTCGAGCGATTTTGTTCTAACTTATTGATTATATTGACTTTTTATGTATTTTATTGCTGGTTGTTTGCGTTTGGCAATCGGGGCGCGATGCCGTGCTGAGTTTATATCGGCAAGTCTAGCAAGAACTTTAGTCTTGCGCTTAATGCTGACTCAGCCATCCCACGTAATGAATATGCAAGCAGTATACCCGTTGGGTAATCCCTCTAGGGAGGGTTTGAAATCAAATTAACGAAGCGCTACCGCTCACGACGACTATGCGCAGTGCGAAAGAAACTTTACGTCTAGTTAATTGGTATGTGAGGTGCCACGCTGAGGGCGAGTTGCGCGTCCGGTGGAGTGGTAGGAGGCAAGGTTGACCCTGCCTCCTGCCCGATGTTCATCGACAAGGTTTAGTCAATTTTGGCGTTTGCGCGCAGTGATTTAATCGCATCTTGGATAGCCTGTTGTTGTAAGCGTTTTTCCAGATTCGCCTTTACATCAGCAAAGGCCGGAACGCTAACATCGCGTGAATCTTCCAACCTAATAATGTGCCAACCGAACTGAGTTTGCACAGGGGCGCTGATCTGACCTTTATTCAACTTAACGATGGCCTCACCAAAAGGTTGCACGAATGCGCCTGGATTAGTCCAGCCTAATTCGCCGCCTTGATCTTTGGAGCCAGGATCTTTCGATTTTTCTTTAGCGACCTTGGCAAAAGTTGCGGCTTTTACGCTGGCAGCAATCGCTTTTGCTTCTTTTTCTGACTCAAC
>JAUYFR010000362.1 GCA_030690855.1 Gallionellaceae bacterium | reverse complement strand
CGCCCGATGGCATAGCTAAGCAATGCAGCTAAATAGAAAAAAGCCATGAGTGAAGTAGAGCGCCCGCTGATGTAACTGACTGCCTCGGTGTGGATGGGGTGCGTCGCGAACAGTAAGGCAGTGAATAGTGGAATGAGCTTAAATTGCTGAGCCGATTTATTCTCAGCAAACAATTGCGATAGTCGGTACACCAAAAAAGTGTTGGCTAAGTGAATGCATAAGTTCACGAGATGAAAGCCAAAGCTGTTTGTGCTGATTGCCCAGTTGAAGGTGTAACTCAATTTCAGCAGAGGTCGAATGCCATGATCTAACGATGCGAGCCACGCGGACCAGCTATGCACCTGTGCTTGGTTGACGATGACGTTGTAATCATCGAATTGAAAATCACCTGTGAGTGAATTGGCGTAGCTGACTATCACTGCCAAGGTGAGCCAAAGCCAAGCACGAGCGTTAACGGGTAATACGCGCATGATCGAAAGCGAGGTCGAGAATATCGGCGGCATCCCACCAGCGATCATTGCCGTGCAACATCACCAGTAGCACCTCATTTTCACCGCGCTTGGCGAGGGCGATAAGGCATTTTCCTGCTTTCGAGGTGTAGCCGGTTTTTAGGCCAAGCGCACCGCTGTATTTTTCTATCATCATGTTTTTATTGAGTAATTCGTATTTTTTACCTGACGCATTGGCAATATTGGCGTGGGCTTGTGAGGTGATTGTCAATACTTGTGGGTGCTTGAGAAGCTCATGCGCCAAGCGCGCCAGATCGTGGGCGGAAGAATAATGTTTGGGCGCATCGTGGCCACAGGCGTTTTGAAATTGCGTATCGCGTAGTCCTAATGCTTGAGCGCGATGATTCATCAGTTTTACAAAGGCGATTTCGCTACCAGCGAGATGGTCAGCGAGCGCATGGCAAGCGTCGTTAGCGGAGCTCATGAGCGTTGCGGCGAGTAAATCCTGCACGGCGAAACGTTCATCTGCTTTGAGCGCGATGCGCGAACCCGTCTCGCGAGCGGCAGAGGCGGACACAGTCACAACATCTTGTAATTTATTTTGTTCTAACACGAGAAGGGCGGTCATCAGCTTGGTGAGGCTGGCAATCGGCAAGCGCTGGTTGGCCTGCCTCTCCCAAATTGCTTTGCTATTCAGCTCGACAAAATAAGCCTTAGCGACGTGAGGAAAAGGATCGGACTGCGTCGCTGACCAGCTAAGCTGTGGCAGCAGCCACAGTCCGATGAGAAGAAATAAGCGCACTTAGAAGCCGAGCAGGCCTTTGAATTTTTTCGCGCCGTTCAAAATATCAGCGGCCGTTGTGCCACTCGAAGATGAGCCAGAATTCTCTTGTTGCTGTGATGATTCTTCCTGAGCGTCCTTACGTCCCGATTTGCGACGGGGGGTGTTCTCGCTGGAGTATTCGTCCGATGCATCGTCACTAATATTTTTCATGCATTTGCGGATGTCTTCTTCACGGGTTTCGGCAGTGTAGCTGCGTCCTTCACATTCCTTGCGGCGCACCGTTTCACGATAGTTTTTTGCTTCGGCAGGACAATATGCAGAAAGCTGGCCGTAGTTTTTACCGTTGATCGTTTTGCAAACGGATTTAGTGATGGCAGGCATATCCAATTTACATTCTTTAGCAACAGAAACTCGGCTGTTGCCCTGCTGATCGTGCATCATTAAGGTGTAAAAAGTTTGTGCATCCTTTGGAGCATCTTTGCGTACGTTCTCACATAGCTGTTTGCGTTGTTCGAGGCATGGGGAGTCTTTGGCTAGGAAAATATCGCTGGCGCTGACCCAGTCTGCGGTGCTTTCTAAATTAGAGGTATCACAGAGCTGTGCTTTGATTTTTTTGCCAGTCTCTTCGGTGTCGCAATTTCCACCGATGCGTTTGCCGCTAAATTCCATTTTCATGTTGATGTCTTCACCATCTGACTTGCCGGAAAACTGAATCTTTCCTTTATAGCCATCCTTAGAGCCGGTTTGCTCTCCTATTCCGGTCATGACCTCGCCATCGTGGTTGCAGCGAGCCTTCCAAGTGGTTTTTTTACCGACGGTTTTAACGTCGGTCATTTGGCAGTTTTTATCCCCGGCAGTACTTTTGGGGTCATTTTCAGCGCCTTTGGGAATACACAGTTTTTGAGTGGTTGCGGGCATCGCAAAAGGCATTCCCGCCATTTCCATCTTGTTGGTAATTTCCCAATATTCACCCGGGGCAGCATTGGTATTGCTACTGATTAAACCGATCGCAAAGGTAAGTAAAGCAGTGCGGAGTAAATTCATAATCGTTCCTTTCAGTTAAAGGTAAGCGGGTGGTGTATCAACGTGAAGATTCTTTGCCTTTTGCGCTGGGACGTCAAGCAACTGTTTGGTAAACTCCGCACCTCATTTTTGATTGGTACTGCTTGATGAATCCAACGCTCGTTTTTGATATTGAAACCATTCCCGATGTGGATGGGCTGCGTGCGCTCTATGAACTAGATTCTGCGGTCACCGACAAAGATGTGGCAGAAATGGCCTTTCAAATGCGTCGCCAAAAAACAGGTAGCGATTTCATTCAGCACCATTTGCAGAAAGTGGCGGCAATTTCTTGCGTGTTGCGCGAGGGCGATAACTTCAAGGTGTGGTCACTAGGTGAAGCAGGTGAAGATGAAGGCAGTCTCATCAAACGCTTTTTCGATGGCGTTGAAAAATACACGCCGCAATTGGTGAGTTGGAACGGCAGTGGTTTTGATCTACCCGTACTGCACTATCGCGGGCTGATTCATGGTGTGCAAGCGCCGCGTTATTGGGACCAAGGCGAAGACGACAAAGATTTTAAATGGAATAACTACATCAGTCGCTAT